>CAMWIF010000232.1 GCA_947174225.1 uncultured Porphyromonadaceae bacterium
TTGGTGCTGTTCGGAGTCGTGGCTGTGTTGGTCGGCATAGGGATAGTGGCGAAATTAGGTGTCACGTCATCCACTCCGGAATCTATCAAGAAAGGCAGCGTGCTCACGATTGATCTTTCAGGTTCTATCGTAGAACGTGAGACGCCTACACAGATAGACTATTTGTCATTGGTGCAGGGGGATGTGGAGCGGCCTCAGACCTTGATTGACCTTGTGACGGCTATCGGTGAAGCAAAGGAGAACAGCAATATTTCAGCAATCTATTTGAAGTGTGGAGGCGTTTCGGCGTCTCCTGCCACTCTTCACGCCTTAAGAGAAGCACTATTAGACTTCCTTGACTCGAATAAGAAGATAATCGCCTATGCCAATAATTTTATGATGGGTGACTATTATCTTGCTTCCGTGGCTAATAAGGTCTATATGAATCCCGGAGGTCAACTGATATTGCAGGGGCTCGGTGGCACCAGTATCTACTTCAAAAATCTTTTCGATAAGCTCGGAGTGCAGTTTCAGGTGGTAAAAGTCGGTACATTCAAATCGGCGGTAGAGCCTTATATTATGAATGAGATGAGCGAGCCGGCTCGTGCCCAGCTTGACACACTTTACACCAATCTTTGGAATGTGATATGTAAGGATATCAGTTCAACCCGTAAGAAACTGACTCCTGACTCTATAAATAAGGCTATCAGCGAAGATTTCATATTCTTGGAGCCGGCACAGTCTGACCTGAAAGCAGGATTTGTTGACCAGCTTGTGTATGAACGCAGCATGGACAGCATTATAGCCAAAACTCTTAATAAGGATGTTAAGAAATTAAATTTCGTCGGACCGTCGGTATTATTGTCGCAGACCGATTGGGGATCAGCTTATGGAGCTAAAAAGCGTGTGGCTGTCTTATATGCCACAGGTGAGATTGTAGACGGTGGTGGTTCTTCCACAATAAACTATAAGAAACTTGTGCCTCAGATTGTGGAGCTTGCCGACAATAAGGATGTCAAAGCTCTTGTATTGAGGGTAAACTCTCCCGGAGGGGCAGTGTTTGGCAGTGAACAGATAGGCGAGGCGCTCGACTATTTCAAGAGCAAAGGAAAACCACTTGCAGTCTCTATGGGTGACTATGCTGCTTCGGGAGGTTATTGGATTTCTTGTGGTGCAGACAGGATTTTCGCCGACTCTCTTACTATCACTGGCTCTATCGGTATATTCGGTTTGATACCCAATGTAAAGGGTTTGGCAGAGAAGATAGGCGTGACTCCGCAGACAGTATCCACTAATCCGGACGCCAATTTCCCCGCTCTCTATTATCCTATGACAGAGAAACAGCAGGCTGCTATGCAAAAATATGTAGAAGGGGGATACGATAAGTTTGTGGCACGTGTCGCAAAAGGTCGTGGTCTTAGTGAGGAAGTGGTGCGCCGCATAGGTGAAGGCCGTGTGTGGGACGCTATGAAAGCCAAGGAAATCGGCTTGGTCGACGAATTGGGTAATCTTCAGGATGCCATTGATTGGGTAGCTGAAAAAAGCAAACTCGGTGATTCTTATAACGTAGCTTTGTATCCTTCAATAGAGGCGACAATGTGGGATTTCTTACCGGAATTTGCCAATATGAAAGCTAACGAGGCTATGCGTCAAGCACTCGGAGGTAATTACGATGAAATAGCTGTGAATTGGGCAAGGAGTATGCTTACCCAGAAGCCAATACAAGCACGTATGCCTTATATGCAGGTAGGTTTCCCACAGCCGTTGGCGTGGTAATTCGGAGAGTATAATAGGATGTATTTAGGTAGTTGAATAAGAAAAGCAGTGAAAACAAAAAGGGATAAAATAATGGTGGCACTTCTGACGCCGCTCTCGTGGGTCTACGGGGCGGTGACCGGGGTGCGTAATTGGCTTTTCGACCATGGCACTTTAAAGGAGGTGGAATATGAGATCCCGATTGTGGGAGTAGGGAACATTACTGTCGGAGGTACCGGGAAAACTCCTCATGTGGAGTATATTGTAAGTAATTTGGCGACGGAATATAAGATAGCTGTTCTTAGTAGAGGCTATAAGCGTAAGACACATGGATTTGTATTGGCAAATTCTCATAGCACTCCCGAGCTGATAGGCGATGAGCCTTTTCAGATTTACCGGAAATTCGGTATGCGAGTACAAGTGGCTGTATGCGAGAATCGCCGTAAAGGTATCGAGGAGCTGCAACGCCTTTTTCCCGATCTTCAGCTGATAGTGCTCGACGACTCTTTCCAGCACCGTTGGGTAAAGCCCAAGGTCTCGGTTCTTTTGATGGACTATCATCGTCCGGTATATGAGGATAAACTGCTCCCCTTGGGGCGTCTTCGTGAAAGCAAGCTTCAGGTGAACCGTGCTGATATGGTGATTGTCACCAAATGTCCCGAAGATGTTCAGCCTATTGATTTTCGTATAAAGAAAAAAGAGCTGAACCTGCTTACTTATCAGAAACTCTTCTTCTCACAATACGCCTACGGAAACTTGCAACCTGTGTTTCCTGAGGATTCACCTTATCGTGTAAGCCTTTCCAACCTTACTGAACAAGACGGTGCTTTGCTGCTTACCGGCATAGCTCATCCGCGCTATTTTGTGCGTTATTTCCGTAAGTATCCTTTTAAGGTGAAGGTGGACCATTATCCTGATCACCACGATTTCACACGTGGCGACATAGAGCAGATCATAAAGAAATTTAAGAATGTGCCGGGAGCACGTAAGATAATTGTCACTACTGAGAAGGATGCCGTGCGCCTAATGCATAATCCCTATTTCCCACAGAGCCTTAAACCCTTCACTTTCTATCTTCCGGTGACTGTGAAGATTGTGGATGCCCTTGACGATAGTGATTTTATTACTGCCCTCAAGAGCTATCTCGGTTTCCGTCCGTCGGAAGAGGTATAAAGTATGTCAGGACAAGAGGTATTGGAGGTGATGTATTATAGGGCATATTTTAGGGAATGGAAACAATAAAAGAGGGTGGAGCGTTATTTTAATAGCTAATTAGCCAAAATTTAGACACATGGAAAAATCAATGTTAGAGAAAATCAGCGAAACCGCTGACTATATTTTGAAAGAAGTTGGTGAGGCACCTGAGACAGCCATTATTCTTGGCACCGGTCTGGGTGATCTTGTGAATCATATTGATATAAAAAAGGAGATTGCATATACCGACATACCTAATTTCCCGGTTTCTACCGTAGAGGGTCATAGCGGTAAGCTTATCTTCGGAATGTTGGGCGGAAAGTATATAATGGCGATGCAGGGACGTTTCCATTATTATGAGGGTTACGACATGAAACAGGTGACATTCCCGGTCAGGGTCATGAAGAAGTTGGGTGTGAATCGTCTGTTTGTAAGTAACGCTGCCGGAGGTATGAATAAAGAGTTCCAGGTCGGTGATGTCATGGTTATTACCGATCATATCAATCTTTTCCCGGAAAATCCGTTGAGAGGTAAGAATTATGAGGAACTCGGTCCCCGTTTTCCGGCTATGACCGAGGCTTATAGTGCCGGACTTATACAGATGGCTGACGACATTGCCCGTGAGAACGGTATCCGTCTTATGCACGGTGTGTATGTGGGCACAGCCGGCCCTACTTTCGAAACTCCTGCAGAATATGAATATTTCCGTGTGATTGGTGGCGACGCTGTGGGTATGTCTACAGTGCCTGAGGTGATTGTGGCTAACCATGCCGGAATGACCGTGTTCGGCGTGTCAGTAATTACCGACCTCGGAGGTAAAGATATTAAGGAAGTGCCCACACATGAAGAGGTGCAGAAAGCTGCTGTCAAGGCACAACCGGTGATGACAAAGATAATCAAAGAGATGCTTGAGCGTATTTAATTAAGAATTAAACAACAGATTATCCTTCCGGATGATCAAATTAAAAATATAACTCGGATAGCCTGGCCTGAACCACAGCAACCCATCAGGCTGGGCTTCTATTTAGACAGATACACTATGGAGAACAATCAGACAGAAATATCAGAATTAGGTGAATTTGGTCTTATCGACCGTCTTACAAAAGATTTCCCCTTGAAAAACCCGGAAACAAAGAAAGGGGTAGGAGATGATGCGGCTATCCTATCATTTGGCGACAAGGATGTGCTTGTCACCACTGATCTCCTTCTTGAGGGTATTCATTTCGACGTGCGTTATGTGCCTCTAAAACATTTAGGTTATAAGGCAGCCATTGTCAATTTCAGCGACATTTATGCCATGAACGGTACTCCGAAACAGATTACCGTAAGTATCGGTGTGTCGAGCCGTTTTACCGTGGAGCATCTTGACGCGATATATTCCGGTATAAAATTAGCCTGTGACATATATGGCGTTGATCTTGTGGGGGGTGATACGAGCGCATCGGCGAGCGGCCTTGTAATCAGCATTACCTGTATTGGGGTAGCTGCTCCGGAAGATGTGGTACGTCGCGACGGTGCGAAACCTACGGATATTATATGCGTGAGCGGCGACCTCGGTGCAGCATTTATGGGTCTGCAGCTTCTTGAGAGGGAGAATGTGGTGGCTGCCGGACAAAAGAATTTCCAGCCCGATTTCGCAGGTAAGGAATATATACTTGAACGCCAACTCAAACCGGAGGCGAGAAAGGATATAATAGAGATGCTGAGGAAAGAGGGGATTAAGCCTACTTCAATGATGGACGTAAGCGATGGTCTGTCGTCGGAACTTCTACATATATGTAAGGATTCTGACACCGGCTGCCGCGTATATGAGGATAAGATACCTAATGACTATCAGACAGCCCTAATGGCCTGGCT
>CAMWIF010000233.1 GCA_947174225.1 uncultured Porphyromonadaceae bacterium
ACATTTATAGGATTAAGATAAATTCAGTTAAGATGATCTTTTAGTGGGATTAGGAATGAGGAGTAGAGGATTTGAGGCAGAGTGGAGAGGATTATTTGAGTTTGAGCACTTGACCTACCTTTATCACATCCGAAGAAGCCATATTGTTGATCTTGCGGAGGGTAGTGGCAGAGACACCGTAAGCACGTGCTATTGATGAGAGTGTGTCGCCCTTGCGAACAGTATAGGTGTTCTTCTCAGCATCGGCAGCGCGATAGGGATTTTCTTTTTCAGCCTTTGCGAGATTACCGGTGGGAGCATAGTTACGAGCCTTTGTATAGGTTTTCTTACTGAACATATACTGGTCGGTATGGGTAGTGTGGTTTGCAAAGTCGAAAATCGCAGCAGGATTGATTGCATAACCCATAAAACGAGTCTCAAAATGGAGGTGAGGACCTGTGCTGCGGCCTGTGCTGCCACCGAGACCGATAGGATCGCCGGCTTTCACTACCTGGTCGGGTTTTACAAGATGTTTGTTGAGGTGACCGTATACAGTCTCAAGACCGTTGGGGTGACGTATGATGACGTAGTTGCCATATCCTTTTGCCTCGTAGTTTGTGAGACGGACTTTGCCATCGAAAGCGGCATAGATAGTATCGTTGCTCTTGATGGCGAGGTCAATACCCTTGTGCATACGTCCGAAACGGGCACGGTAGCCATAGTTGGATGTCACCTGACCCGGAACGGGCATAAAATAACCGGTAACGTCGATAAGCTTTGAATCGGGTACATCTGACTCGTTGAAGGGGTTTACGGCTTTGCTGTTCCAACCTTCGGTGTAGATGTCCGGTTCCGGCTCGATGTCGTCGATGAGATCGATGAAAGTGTTTTTCTCAACGAGACGGATCTGGTCTTTGCTCTTTGCCTGGTTGGCGAGAAGCTGCTTGTGGGCGTCGGAGTGGGGTGATTTGCTTGTGATGGTCTGAGCCATTGCGCCTGAGAGAGTCAGGGCGGAGAAGATAGCGAGTGCAGTTAATTTCTTTAAAAAAATCATCTTAATTGTGCTTTATCTTTGAGGAGAGCCGTGCTCTGTAGCGAGCTATAGTTATAATCAATTATTAATATTCGCCGTCACCGTAAATGAATGAGATGTTTGCCGGAGTGTAGTCACAAATCTCCTCAGGCTTGAAGAAACGAGCTATCTCGATTTTGGCGTTGTCTACAGAATCTGAAGCATGAATGATGTTTGCCTGGTTGCTCATGCAGAGATCGCCACGGAGAGTGCCGGGAGCAGCCTTACGGCCGTTGGTGACGCCTACCATCTCACGGAAGACACTTACCACATCTACACCCTTAAGAACCATACATACCACGGGGGTAGCCATCATGGAGGCGGCGAGACCGGGGAAGAAGGGTTTATCGACGAGATGAGCATAATGCTCGCGCAGGATGTTAAGGTCAAGCTGCATCATTTTCATTGCGATGACGGTGATGCCGCGCTTCTCTATTCTTCCGATCACTTCCCCCATAAGGCCGCGTGCTACGCAGGAGGGTTTCAATATGACTAATGTCTGTTCCATACTTACTAAAGATTTTTTAAGAATTTTCATTCCTTGATGTTCAAAGTTACAATTTTAAAAGATTGACTCCTAATATTTTTAAGAGAATTTTTCAAAAAAAATTCAAGAGTGTAGAAATTACACTCCTTAACTTGCGAAAAATCAGCCTGATATGGCGTTTTTATGTTTTACAACATATTTTTGGCTTGTTTGCACATCCTCTTTTTTGATGTGCAATTTTGGGGTTGGATAAATGTTAAAATTCTTTAACGTGGAATTAAATCAGCTAATATCAAAAAATTACGTAATCCGACATATTGGCAAGCAGCTGCTCTGAGAGCTTTCCCTACGCCTTTACTTCACGTTGGAGAGATTGACCGAGATTGCCTTATGGAATGAGAATTGCTATAAGATAAAAACAAAATAGCCGATTAGATTGTATATAATAGTGTAAACCTGCAATAGGTGGTTTTCCATATCAAAGAATAAATCCTTTCAACAATTAATCTATGTTTCCACAAGAAGAAGTACATCATGCATTGGAAGCGATGCCTAAAGTTGATCTTTCAGAGCCGGCTCAGGAGGGCACGTATGCCATTGCCCATCTCTTGATGAAGGTGGTTGATTTCCTGCTTACCCTCGTGGGTATGGAGGGCAATAAAACTATTTTTACCATACTTTACGCCACTTTAGTGTTCCTTATTGCTATTGGAATAGGTTATGTGGTGAAGTGGATAGTAGTCTTTATGATGAACCATATCGGTGGGCGACTCCATTCTTTAATCTACGGATATTTGCGTGATGAGAACTTCTTCACAAAGACTGCGCGGATTATTCCGGCTATTGTTTTCTTGATTTTCATAGAGTTTACTCTGAATGGACGAGAGGCACTTTCTTCATGGCTTACGCGCCTTACGTGGATATACATATGTTACATAGTTGCCAATTCACTCACATTGATTGTGAATGTAATGTGGCGTAATATCAATGAGCGAGCCAATAAACGCAAGCTCCCCCTTAACGGCATAGCACAGCTCGTGAAGGGCATAATATGGATACTCTGTGCCATAATCATTGTGGCGATACTGGTAGACAAATCTCCTGCTTCGCTTTTAGCTGGACTTGGTGCGTTTGCCGCCGTCTTGATGTTGGTGTTCAAAGACAGTATATTAGGTGTGGTGGCAGGTGTGCAGCTTTCGGAGAATGACTCTCTCCATGTGGGCGACTGGATAAAGGTAGGAGACGCCAACGGCACAGTGACTGAGGTTTCACTCACAGCGGTGAAAGTGCTTAACTGGGATAAGACTACCACTACTATTCCACCTTATAATCTTATAAGTAACGGTTTCACCAATTATCGCACTATGCAGCAGAGCAACACACGGCGTATTCAGCGGTCGTATATGATCGACGCCGACAGTGTTGTGCCCTGCGATGATAAGTTGCTTGCCGAATTCTCACAGATTCCTCTTATGCAGGACTGGATAGCACAGAAAGTGGCTCAAAAGAAAGCCGGTAAGGAGCAGAACGCTGCGAATCCTGCGGGTTTGGCTGATGGGTCTATCGACACCAATCTCGGTGTGTTCCGTGCATACCTGAAGATGTGGCTTGATGCCAATCCGAATATCGCCAGCACGGGCAACGGCAACGATTGCTTCGTGACTACTCTTCCCCAGACCCCTTACGGTATTCCTTTCCAAGTGTATTGTTTCACCTCTACCTCAAAGTGGATTCCTTACGAGGCTATAATGAGTGCCGTTTTCGAGCATATAGCCATAATGCTCCACAAATTCCATCTATACACTTACGAGAGTCCCTCAGGACGCGACACAATCATCGACGGTTATATCTGTCCGGGAAAGAATCCGGATGTGGTATTCGGTATGCCTTACCCCTTCTTCAACAACGGTGGGTCGCCTGAAAATCCCTGCTATCCGATGCCTCAGTCGGCTTTCCCGCAGCCTGCGGCTATGCAACTGGCTCAAACTACTGCGCCGTCCCAAGATGACGCCCATCCCGAGCCTGCCGCTCCCGATCCAGCCATCGGCGGTGTGCATACGGCCGCTCCCGCAACTCCGGTTAGTTAGCAGTGTTTGTAGTGACTTAATCGCTTACACTTCAGAATATAATAAGAAAAGAGCTACCAATTTGGCAGCTCTTTTCTTATTACCATTTACCGAATTCTAACTAAAAATTACTATCTATACGCTGCACACTACACGCTACTAACTACTTCATGGGTGTGACGGTATAGCCGAGTTTGCGAAGGCCTTCAATTACACCTTTGTCGCCGGCGAGATGCAGTGCGCCCACGGCTACGAAAGTTGAGCCGTCGTTAAATATGTCGGGCAGCTTGGTGAGCCAATCGGCGTTACGTTTGTCGAGAAGAGCTTCCATAAACTCAGGATGCTCGTCATCTTTTTCACTTAACTCAAGCATAGCGGGCAGATCCTGTTTCATATATGCCTCTGTGAGTTTCTTGGCACTGTCTACTGACTTCTGCGGATCTTTAAGCATCTCTACGAGTGCTTCGGCTTGAAGGGAGATAGGGGTGAAGTCAAATAATAGGGCTGCCTGTTGTTCAGCTGTCTCCAATGGAACAATTTTCTTGCCGTTGGCTGCACCGGTTGCCTGAAACCACGTATCAAGTTGTTCATTGGGATTATAATCAGGAATCTGTCCGGAGACAATGCCCACGGTCACCATGGTCGTCACTACCATCGGTTTCATGGGGTCAAGCATAGACAGTTCCATACCCTGCATAGGTGCCCATTTCTTGAATTCCTCGTTGAGAGCCGGAAATTCATCTGCAGGAAGCACTTTTGTAAGTGTGCTGTCGGCTGGAGCCATCATATGAGGCTGCATCGCCATCTGCAATTCCATAGGGTTCTGAGTCATGTCGATTTCACCAACTACCTGTGTGGCGTTGTTGAACGGGTCGGCAGCCCCAAAGGTCTCTATAACCGAAAGAGGAGCAAGGTGATGGGTGCCGAAGATGTAGGAGGGTTCTTTTAGTCCGTTGCCTTAGACTTTGTATAGCACCTGGGCAGAAGCAGGTAAAGCGCAGATGAGAAGGAGGGAGGCGAGTGATGATTTAAAAAATTTCATACTTATAGTAACAGGTTTTAATGTTTTATTTCAATGGAACACATATTAATAGACGCATACAACTGATAAAAATTACATGGAAAGGTAAAAAATTGAATAAAGTTTGAAAGACTTGCTCATTCAAATCTAATATTGAT
>CAMWIF010000234.1 GCA_947174225.1 uncultured Porphyromonadaceae bacterium
TAAACATAAATGATATAAAATACAATCAAGATATATGACCCAAAAATCAATTAAGGCGGTTGAGCTGCTGTTGTCGAAGCTCGACAGAGAACAACTCGACAACTTCATAAGGAAAGAGTGTAAAAACGATTCCCAATTCCGAGACAGGTTCCTTGCTCTTGGAGCCGGGACCGTATTTAAACCCCTTGCTGAAAACTATTCAGCAAGAATAAATAAGCTTATCAACAAATACGGTGGCCGACACGGCTATATAGAATATCGAGATACCTTCGATTTCAATAGAGAAGTTTCGAAAATCCTTGAGGAAGCTGAAGAGGCAATTCAAAACAAGCAATGGGAAGTGGCCATTGCTATTCTCTCAGGAATTGCCGATTCAGGAGATGACATTCTGAATAGTGGTGATGACAGCGCCGGTGAGCTTGGGGCAATTGTAGCCCATTGCTTTGAATTATGGCATGACTTGGCAGACTCAGAACTTCCGGAAAACATAAGTCAAGAGATTTTCTCACTCGCCATATCCCGGTTTGAAGCCGGAGAACTTAAAGGCTGGGATTGGTGGTGGGATTGGGTGGAAATTGCAATAGATCTTGCCGATACTCCTGAGCAGCAGAACCGGGTGATTAAGGTCCTTGATGCGATTAAACCTAAGGACGATGACTGGAGTTCAAACTACCATGTTAAGACTGCGCAGTCTTACAGATTAAAAATTATGGCAAAATGTGGCACTCCGGAAGAACAGTTGGAATTTATGTACGCTAACGTCGATAATCCGGATTTCCGCAAAGAACTTATGCAGAGAGCTTGGGATAAAGAGAATTACGCTGAGGTGCTCCGGCTTGCACAGGATGGACTGATTCACGATGCGCAATGGGCAGGTCTGGTTTCCGATTGGCACATATGGGAAATGGAGGTTTATCGTCAGTTGAACGATACAGAAAATATCCTACGTCTTGCCAGGCATTTCTTTTTAGAAAGGAATAGTTGGGCAACAGGTGAATACTCTATGGAGAATATGTATAGATTGATGAAGTCGCTTGTGCCGGAAGACAAATGGAATGATTGGGTGAATACGTTATTAAAGGAGTCTGAAAATAAAAGGGATAGTAGACGGATATTATTTATCTACACTCAAGAGAAAATGTGGGATAAGTATATGAAATGGCTTCGCAAAAACGCCACAACCTACAATCTCGATGCCGCTCCCCAAGAAGTGAAGCAACTCTATAATGAAGAATTTATGAATCTTTACGAAAAAGATGTGAGAGCATATTTTCAGAGAGCAAACACTCGTGATGCCTATCGTCAGGGAGTTGAGTTGCTTCGACATCTCATTAGTTACGGTGGCAAAGAGGAAGCTGAAACTATTATTGAGGAACAGAAAGCCCGTCGTCCACGCCGTCCCGCTCTGATTGAAGAGCTGTCAAAGATATGACCTCAGCTTTCCTTTCTCAATTTAACGAAACAAAATCGACATTGCTTAACGAAACAAAATCGAGGGAATACAACAAAACAAAATCGGCAGATAGGCATTTTAAATTATAGGGAGATGAGTTCGTCTCCCTATAATTTATTGTATAGAGTCATAGCTTCTATGAAAAACTGTGACTGAAAAAGAATTAAGACTATGGCAGGAATAGGATTCTCATATCGGAAATACATAGCAGTGATGGCACTTCAGATAGTGCTCGTGATGACAGTGCTGGATGTGACGTTGGTCAACGTTGCCCTTCCCGTCTTGGCAGAACAGTTCCACATCAGCAACTCCACCTCAGTGTGGATGGTGACCATCTATCAGCTTGTCATAACGATGCTCCTTTTGCCTGTCAGCTCAATCGGCGACCTCCATAGCTATAAGCGTACATTCCTCACCGGAGTAGTAATCTTCACCTTGTCATCAGCACTATGCGCTGCTTCACAAAACTTCACAATGGTAGTGGTGTCACGTGCAATCCAAGGTATCGGAGCAGCCTGTGTCATGGGTGTCAACATAGCCCTTGTAAGGTTGATTTACCCACGTGAGATACTTGGTCGTGGAATGGCGCTCAATGCTATGTGCATTGCTATCGCCACAGCTGCCGGACCAACCATTGCCGGAGCTATACTCTCCGTCGCATCCTGGCATTGGCTTTTCCTCATTAATATCCCTCTCGGCATCATAGCCTTCTTTATCGGCTGGCGTCTCCTCCCGCAGAATCCGAAGGTTGACCATAAGCCACGTTTCGATTGGATCAGTGCTGTGGAGAATATGATTGTGTTCGGTTTCATATTCTACGCCTTGGGTAATTTCGCACGAAAGGGCGACCTCAACGTAAGCGGTGTGATGTTGCTCATAGGTATAGTAGTGGGCATATTCTATCTGCGTCGCCAGTTCGGCCATTCTCAGCCCTTGCTTCCGGTAGATCTCTTTACCAATTCCATGTACGCTATGAGCATACTTACCTCTGTATGTTCTTTCATTGCTCAGACAGTCACTATGATTGCCTTGCCCTTTATGTATCTCAACAGCTATCATTTCTCCGCTATCACCACCGGATTGCTGATGACCCCGTGGCCCTTGGCAACAATGATAGTGTCACCGATAGCTGCCAGATATGTAGAGCGTCATAACCCCGGTGCCACGGCTGCCGTCGGTATGGGTGTGTTTATTTTAGGCGTGGTGTTGTTGCTTTTCCCTGGTAATTCCCCTGCCGAGTGGAACATAGCGTGGAGGATGGCAATATGCGGTGTAGGGTTCGGGATGTTCCAGACCCCCAACAACATTGTTATGGTGATGGCTACCCCGGTGCATCGCACTGGTGGCGCAGGAGGTATGCAGAGCACAGCACGTCTTGTCGGTCAGACTCTCGGTGCAACCCTTGTCAGCACCGTGTTCGCTTTGGTGGCTGTCGAGACCAACGCAGTGAGGATATGCCTCTACATAAGCATCTGTTTCGCTACCTGTGCAAGCGTTTTCAGCTATACGCGCACCTTAGGGCATAAGAAGGAGCTGCATATGTAATTTGCCTCATAGGGCTGTGGATTATTGAACTGATTGTATTGCCTAAGCGTTTTTTCATGGACTAAACTTAGATTCCATGGATAAAACAGAGGATAGAATCACAAAAGAACGGCTTTGGAACCTTAACTACTGCAAGGCGATGGTGGGCAATTTTATGCTCTTCTTCTCTTTTTACATCCTTACGCCGCTCCTCCCCATATACCTCGATGCACAGTTTAAGGCGGATAAAGACACTATGGGACTCGTACTGTCAGGCTATGTCGTGGCTGCGCTGATTGTTCGTCCGTTCAGTGGCTTCATCGTCGATACCTTCGACCGTAAAAAGGTACTTGCCCTGTGCTTCTTCTGTTTCTTCATTCTCTTTACAGGCTACATAGGTGCCGGTACGCTGCTGATGTTTGCGATAGTCCGCACACTTCACGGTCTCCCTTTCGGAGCGGTCACGGTAGCCAATTCCACGGTAGCCATTGACTCACTCCCTTCTACACGTCGCAATGAGGGAATCGGCTTCTATGGACTCAGCAACAACCTTGCCATGGCTTTTGCCCCCTCCGTAGGCATTTGGATATACCAATCTACCGATAATTTCACCCTTCTCTTCTGGATAGCCTTGGTGACTGCGCTTATCGGTTTCGTCACTGTCACTACCATCAAAACCAAGAAACGTGAGGTGAAACGCGAGAAACAGCCCATGAGCTTCGATCGTTTCTTCCTTACCCGTGGATGGCTCTTGGCTGTAAATATAATATGCTTCGGTCTCTGTTGGGGTATAATGTCTAACTATGTTGCCATTTATGGTAAGGAGATACTTGGCATCACCGACGGTACGGGACTGTTCTTTATGATACTCTCTATTGGACTTTTCCTTTCACGAATACAGGGTTCCAAGGCTCTTGCCAAGGGTAAGATACTTGAGAACGCGGCATTGGGTATAGTACTCTCGCTCGGTGGCTTCACACTGTTTGCACTTGTGGAGCAGAGCTGGGCTTACTATCTCTCGGCAGCTATGATAGGCTTGGGTAATGGACATATGTATCCCGCCTTCCTGAATATGTTCATCAAATTGGCACGTAATGACCAGCGAGGCACAGCCAATTCCTCTATCCTTACATCGTGGGATGTCGGTATGGGTCTCGGTATCCTCTTCGGCGGTGTTCTGCTTGAATATGTCTCCTATGCCGCTGCCTTCTGGGGAGCCGCTGTGATGCAAGCCGTGGGCACACTCATCTTCTTCCTCTTCACCCGCCGCTTCTTCACCCGCCGCCGCCTCGATTCCCCCAACTAAATCTTAAAGAAAATATAAAAAGCTTAAACAAATTCAATTACTTGGCGGAAATTGGATTAAGATACATAAAAGTATTAACTTCGCGCCGTAAGTCATAATAATGTGTAGCCCATGAGACGAATAGCGTTATTCTTGCTTCTATGCTTCGTATTGATAATCCCTGCTGCCACCGTCAGAGGTGTGGCAGTATTCCCTAAACCTGCCATAACCCCGGTGTCCTCCAAAAGCACATCGAAAGCCTTGCCGGAATTGAAAGTGGCATACGACAAGCATAAGGTGCTCCACATATTGGCATATGTGCGAGAATATTCCACTATGACCTCCTACGGCGATTCCATATTCCTTTTTCGTGAGAAATGGGTAGACTATATGATACCCAATAAAGGTGTAAGAAAATATAAGGGCTGGCAGACCCCTCGTGTGATTGCTGCTAACTCCTACTATCACTTCACCAATAACAGTGGATTAGACAGCGTGAGCGACCGCT
>CAMWIF010000235.1 GCA_947174225.1 uncultured Porphyromonadaceae bacterium
GCCATGAACTTCAAGACAAGGAACATTGTTGAATTCCGGAATATTCAAGGTCCTTAATCTCCCTATCCGGTATCTTCCTAAAGATGATTCCCAACTTTCGGGAACATTACTGAAAGAAGCCTTGGAAAACAGTCCTTTTTTCCCTATACCATGCGCGACCCTTCCTGACTCCTCAATATAATTCTGGTTCAGATTATAAATATAGAGCCTTTCATTGCCTGAATATTCGCTGAAGTCAACCAAAATGCAAACGTCAGGATTGAACCCTTTTCGCAAGCAATATTCCTTCAGCTTATTACAGTCCTCCTTGGAGATGTGCGATTCCTTTTCAGTACGTTCGTCCTTTATCTCGGTATTCATATCTTCAATGATGTTATGGCCATTGCTACAGGATACCATAAAAAGCAAAATAAAAATCAAGTGTATTTTCATATATTTTCCATTTGGTTGATTATCTGTCGTAGAAACATCAAACTAAAATAAAATATCGAATGATTGGCCTTCCAATGTATGAACTCCCATTTTTTATGTATGAACCTTCAAAAGGAAGCGTCTTCCGGAGTCTACTGATGATAATAAATATATCAGCCATTACGTTGTCTTAGAGTAGAAATCTATTTACCATGGAATGGCTGAAGATTGTGACATCAAATGAATTGGTAAGAATATCGACCGACGAGATCGTCTATATCCTTGCCGACGGTAATTACTGCGACATCATGCTTGCAAACGGCACTACACATAAGATGACATTCCAGCTTCACTATTTCGAAGACTATTTCAAGCGCCTTGAAAAAAGCAGTTTCTATCGTGTCGGCAGGAGTGTGATAGTCAATAAGCGCCACATAAGAGTGATAAATGTCACAGATAAAATCATTAAGTTTGGGGGTCATACCATAGCTGACAAAGTCCCATCACTGCGGATATCCAAACTTGGACGCGACACACTGAAGGAACTTAAGCAAGAAATGAGCGAGTATGAAGAGCGATAATGAGAGAATAATAGATGTAGACGATGATTCCATGCCGGATTCTCGTCCTACAGAAGTGCCGCAGATTTCCATCGAAAGGGGTTCCTCCGGATCATTGCGTGGCAATGAAGATGGTATGCTCATTAATGAAAAAAAAGATAAAAAGATATGGGGCATAGCTATAGCTGTTGTGTGTCTGTTGGGGCTTGCACTTTTGCTTTGGTATCTTCATATAAGAATATCTGCTGATGCTAATTCCGATAGGAACGTTAATGCTTCTAATATTTCAAATCTTTCTCTGCCATATACTCCTACTTCGAAGGGAACGTCTCCTGCGACCGACAGTATTTTAGGAGTCTCAATGGATATGTATCCGCTCGATGGCCTCCGCGCCTCTCTTGAGCAGGAGTTCCCTGATACAGCTGACAGAACACTTGTTATGTTTATGCGATCCGCGGACTATCATCCCGACGGAAGGTCTCTCGGTCCTGTAGTGGTAGACGGTGTCGGATCTGACAACAAGACTACGGATTCCCGTGATGGATATGTAGTTGTATCTCCGTCCGGGAGAGCGGTAATAGGCATCTCATCCGATGATAATATGGAGAAGTGGGCGCGGGAAAATAACGGTGATTTCTTCAGGCAGATGGTGCTTCTCGATGATGGGGAACTGCCACGAGATTTTATACTCAGAGGAAAGGTGGAGAGGGGAGCCATAGCTTCTACGGTAGAAGGCAACCTATATTATATAGTCACGAAAAATAAAGAGTCGATGTATGATTTTGCCGACGCCTTGCGTGAATATGGATTTGTCGATGCCGTATATATGACTGGCGGCAATGCCTATTCATTCTATCGCGATGCGGATGGCAACTCACATGCGAATGCCGCCACTCTCGACAAGATCAAGAAATACGATTCCCATCCTCTTTCGCAGCCTCTCCTGGTCTTTCGCAGACCTAACTCATAGCAAGAAGATACAGAAGACGCAGTGTCAGAAAGAGTCTGTCTTGAGTATCCGACGAAGGTCAGAATTCGGGATGCCGAAGCGAAGCCAATTCATTGAAATTGTCTTCTGCCGAGAGTATCGCCTCTCTGTATTCTGATAATAATGGGTATTCCATATATTCTTGTCGTTATAAGATCACTTTACATATAGTCAGCACACATAGGCGCAAGTCGTGTCGTGTATATATTCAGAATCCAATGAGGTGAATTTACATTGTTTTGTTTGATATTTGTATTGAGAGGATTGATCTATACTGTTATTTGGTAAATATTTGCGAACATATCATATATTCGGGTTTTAGCCGCCTCTATGTTGTTATTAGCTTTCCTATTTATAAAAAGACATGAACTTGATTCGTCAAAATGAGTGATATAAAAAATCTTTTCACCGAAGAGTCTTCGAACCAATTCCGTATATATTCGATATCGTTGTGTCTTATGTGGACCTTCTATATAATTGGCCCTGTCATAGGTCCGGGAACCGTTGAATGCGAAAGATGAATTCGGGTATTGCCGTAAAATGTCAGGGATTACTGAAGCGCAAGTCTCCATAATTCGTTTTGTTTCAACAGCCGTAAATAAATCAAGCACTCTCGAATACTTGTATTCCGAGTGCTTGCATCGTGAGCAATAATATTTTATTGCGAAGCAATCATTGTATTTTTCAGCTCTTGCAATATATTTGAATAAGCTCTTGTATTTGGTTGATTCTGCAAAGAAAGAATAAATATGCGTTATCTCCGGATCTCCGTTTGATGTATCCCTCTTTCTGTCAATTTGTATGAATCGGAGTGTGTATGGTGTCATGTCATGGGACGAGCTTATTTACGGAATAAGGTCCGGTAGTGTAAGTATGCAGTTTCTCACCACGAGAAGAAACACTCCGAAGGCTTAACGGCTCATAATCTGATTTATGTACCCAGCCGAGCCGTTGGCCTTTGGATTGGCTTTTGCTCCGCGTAGAGCGTAATTCTTTCGTATTATTGAATAACCTTCCCATATCGTTGTATTTTATCTTGCAAAAATAATAAATGTTTTATCATATAACAAATTATTCAATGAGATTTATTAGATCTGGCTTATTTTTATAATTTTTTCATCTTACGTAAGGTTCACACGAAGGCTGCAGAGGTAGTCGAAACCCACATAATATTTTTTTCTGCGCCTCTGAAAGAGAGATTTGCGCCTAAGCCTCCAAAATTCCAAACCCCGAACCGAGATGCCCAGATCTTATTCCAGCGCAAGAACTGACAGATTCTCACAGAATAAATGTTTAGAAGTAAGCGGTTATGCTTGAGGCATGGTCACCATCGCTGATGGCGATTATGGTTAATTTTCATCCTTAAATTTTGCAGTTGAACAAAAAACATACAGGTTGTCGTAGTTGTTAACGTTGTCGCATAGACGATGTAGGCGGTTGGGAAACCGCCTTCCCATAAGTCTGATACGCGCTGTGGCTGGGAAGTCTACCTTCTATAAGCTGGTTAGGGGAAGAGGGGGATGCGGATTTTTTTGATGGATGGAAAGTGTGGTCGAGGTTGATGTGGAAGAGGGTGGAGGTGTAGGTGCCAGTTCTAATGAAATTATAGATAAGATTATTTAACTCAACTTTCTCCAGTTCTTTTATTTCACGCAAAGGCGCAAAGGGGCAGAGTTTCAATGTTTCGGGAAGCTTCGCGTCGCGGTTATGGCAAGGTCGCAATGATTGCCGGCTGCTTCGCATTGGCCGGAGCACGCATTCCTGAGTATTCTCAGGTAGCCGAAGTTGTATAGTATGAATGGAGGAGGAATATCTGAGTAATCCTTCAAATGTGAAATTCGATTTGCAAATTAGCCGATTATTTTGTACTTTTGCAAGTTGAAAAGGGAAGCAGGGCTAAATGGCCTGATTTCGTGTGCTTAAACAACCGATAACAATACCTTTATGGATATATCATACAAGTGGCTTAAACGCTATATCAATTTCAATGAGTCGCCTAAGGAACTGGCGGCTGCTTTCACTTCCACCGGCCTGGAATGCGACCAGATTGAGGAGGTGGAGTCAATCCGCGGTGGACTCCGCGGCCTTAAAATAGGAAAGGTGCTGACATGCGAGCCTCATCCTGACAGCGACCATATGCATGTCACTACTGTGGATGTGGGTGGTGATGCCCCGCTCCAGAT
Source organism: uncultured Porphyromonadaceae bacterium (assembly GCA_947174225.1). Classification (GTDB taxonomy): domain Bacteria; phylum Bacteroidota; class Bacteroidia; order Bacteroidales; family Muribaculaceae; genus Lepagella. The sequence goes on from CAMWIF010000235.1 coordinate 4,143, forward strand.
TGTGTGCGGTGCCCCCAACGTGGCTGCCGGCCAGACTGTGGTGGTGGCCACTATCGGTACGGTACTTTACGATGGCGACAAGGAGTTCACCATCAAGAAAGGTAAGCTTCGCGGCGTGGAGTCGCATGGTATGATCTGCGCTGAGGATGAAATCGGTCTTGGCAATGACCATGCAGTTATCATTGTGCTTCCTGACTATGACCCTGCAGTAACCGAGGCTGCCGCTTACTTCAATGTGGAGAGCGACTATCGCCTTGAGGTGGAGTTGACTCCCAACCGTGTGGATGCTGCAAGCCATTATGGCTGTGCCCGCGACCTGAAGGCTTATCAGTGGGCACGTATCCTTGAATCCGGTAACAGTGCCGGTGTGGAGATGCCTGAAATCAATGTGCCGGACGTGGCTTCATTCGCAGTAGACAAAAAGGATGGGGCTGTAAGTGTAGAAGTAGAGGATTCGAAGCTTTGTCCAAGATATTGTGGCGTGACAATTCGTGGCGTGAAGGTGAAGGAATCGCCGGAATGGCTGAAAAACCTTCTTGTGGCTGCAGGTCAACGTCCGATCAATTCTATAGTAGACATCACAAAC
>CAMWIF010000236.1 GCA_947174225.1 uncultured Porphyromonadaceae bacterium
GAGAAGGTTGACACGGCGGATCTCCCGACAGCCGTGTCGGAGGAGACTGTGAAGCGGATCACAGACCGCGCTCTCGGAGAAGACCAAATTCCCATAGATGAGAACAGTGCCGATGAGGGTGGGGGAGGAGATAAAGCCCCGGCGCAAACTGATGCCAAGGAGAGCTGCCCTTACGCCACACGTCGCGCAATAGTGGAGTCGATAGCTGAGATACGCCGGTTTGCCGAAGAGAACAAGCTTGCAGCCTCCGTGCTGAAGGCACTCCTCACATTGCTTGCAGAGATTGCCCTCGGCACACTGAAAGGGAAGGTGAGCCGGCACATTCTCGAAACACTCCTCCGTGCCGTAACCTATGAATTGGATATGGAATCTCGTTATCCGGCTGATGACGACGGACTTCCGCATATCAACGGTCCCCTTTACCGCCCTGACGGCACCAGCATCTTCGATGTGGCAGCCGCAGCACGCAACTAATAAAACCTTAAACCATTATAAACCCTAAACCAAAATGGACACAACAATCAACAACATCGCGAATGTCACCGGCGGCATCGGTGCCGGCAACTTCATCGAATCTGACATAGATTCGCAACTCTTCCGTTTCAACAACGACGACACTCCCCTGATGAACCTTATGCTACGCGCAAAGCGTGTGAAGGTCAACAGTCCCGAGGTAGATCATTATATGATCGACGAACCCGCCTCATACGTCACCACCGTCACGCAGTGTGGAGGCATAGGCAACACTGTGGCTACCCTCAATATCCCTGTATACGACCGCTTGGCTGTGAAGCCGCACTTCACCCTTCTTGTAGAGGGGGTTGACGGCTATGACGAGAAGGGGAAAGTCACACCGGGACGTAACCTGATGCTATACGTGACCGAGCGTGAACAAGGCTCTAATAATCCCATCGTAATCGCTGTCAACGGTGAGCGTGCCAACAGTGGGGATGAGACTACCCTCGTGCCGACGATTCCTAAGGGTGCGCGTCTTACCATCCTCGCAAATTCCCTCTACGAGACGCAGAAGGAGGTGGAGCCGGATCTCATGGTGCCGCAGCCCACACGCGTATATCTCCAGAAAAGGGGAATGAACCAGGTGGTGAGCGACTATTTCGAGAGCCAGAAGAAGCGTATACCCTTCACCAAGTCGGTGATAGCAGAGCAGGCAATAGCTAATTTCAAGGTGAGAGGCAACCGCACGCTCTGGGCTGGACGCGGAGGCAAATTTGTGGTCTCAGCCGATAAGATGGGTCTCCAGACTGTCTACACCACGGAGGGGGTACGCTGGCAGATAAGGCGTGAGATGCAAGCTCCTGTAGAATGGACTGTGAACCAGGTGATAGCCCTTGCCAAGATGTTCTTCACCGGTGAGGATGTGCCGCGCACCGCCATACTTCTCGCAGGTAAGAACCTCCTTGAGGCGATACAGCATATCGACTATACGAAGCATCCTGAGATACAGATCGCTCCCAAGGTCAATTCATTAGGCTGGACAGTGACCAACTTCCACACCGTCTTCGGCGACATCGAGATAAAGCGGGAACCTACTCTTGACGGTCTCGGCTGGAGCAATTCCGGTGCGCTGATAGGGGAGAACCGTCTCGTACACTATGTGTATTCTTCGGAGCACACTTTCTCCGACCGTGTTGACGGTGAGGAGGCTGTACGTAGCGGAGTGCTGATATGGGATGCTTTGGCGCTCAAGGGTTCCTGCCACATATGGATAGACGGCGAAGGCACAGCCGAGGCTTCCGGCGACATAAGCAGATGGAGCCTTTGGGAAAGCGCCGAAGCGCCTTCGGGAAGCAATGTCTATGACGGCGCACGCTTCTATCTTGTAGTCGATTGCCCGGGGATGTCTCCCATAGCCAAATGCGGACAGATGTGGGAAGCGGTCAGCGGCGACTCCGGCTTTACCTGGCGCCAAGTAAAAGGCGAACTCTAACCTTTGCCCCACCTATAACCCAAAAAATTACCCTAAACTCTAAACCCTAAACCAAAAATGCCCAAAACCTATATCGCTCCGGGTCTTCTCGACCTGCGTCTCGTGCTCCGCGCCGGGACAGCCTGGATAACAGTGGAATTCAAAGGCAACCGCTCGTCGGGCTACGGCGAATATTCTGCCAAGTTCACCACTGATGATCCCTCCCTGCAATATCTGATTGAAAAATCGCCTGAGTTCCAAACCGGACGTATCTGTCTTCAAGCCTGAACCTGCCGTATGCTTGATGATCTGCTTATACAGATGGGCGCCGACCCCCTTATGGAGGGGGCGGCACCCGAAGCTCTCCGCAGAGCGGTTATGGGAGTCAGGAGATGGAAAACGTTGTCGCCCACCACCTTGACGGCTGATTCCGAAGGACGGGTAATGTTCACATTGCCCGATGATTTCCTGATGCTGCTGAGTATGCGTCTCGACGGGTGGGAACGTCCCGTGCGTGAAGTGCTTAAACCTACCAGTTGGCTCTATCGGCTCCAGTCGTCGCGTTGGACCGGTCTTCGCGGCACACCTCAACGGCCCTTGGCATTCTTCACAGCCGACGATGAGGGACGGCTCGCCTTGGAGCTGTTCAGCTCCGCGCCCGGTCTGCCGGTGGAATTGGTGGAGTTTCGCTACCAGCCCATTTCCTTCCCACCCGACGTCACATCGTAGTCACCGGATAGTAATAGCTGATAATCCGGTAGATGCCGAAAATGCTTTCCGTGGGAATATGAAATGGCGGGTACTGAGAATTGTAGCTACAGGCTTCTATATAGTCGTCCCCCTTTTCGGATGGACGCACCACCTTGAGATACACGCCGTTCTCAGTGTCTATCACCAAGGGATTACCCCAGGGTATGAAAGCCCGCTCATTGATTCTCGCCAATATGGCTATGACGCCGTTGTGGATCACCGGTTCCATACTGTCGCCTGAGATGGGAATTGCCAAGTCTGCTCCCTCTATGGATATAGGCAGCAACTCACATTCCCTCGGATCAATGCCCCTTGAATATGCCTGGAGCGATCCTGCATAAGCCTCCACGGGTAGCAGAGGCACAAAATGCCCGGAGCATTTCTGCTCATCGCGGTTCTTATCATCTGCCGGAAGATACATCTCTCCCTCCCCGTATAGGAGCCAGTCGCGGTTGAGCTTGGGATATAGTTCGATAAGTTTGGCTACCCTTGCTTCCGGAAGCGATTTGCGCATAGTGCTGACGTAGGCTTCCGACATTCCCAGCTTCCTGGCAAATTCGGCTTTGCTTATCCGCTCTGCTTTTAAGAATTGCAGAAGTCGTTCCTTTACAGTCTCCATAAATTTAGATATGCTATGATTGTACTTTTATTTAGGTTTGACTTTGCAAAGTTAAATAATAAATTAGCAAAATCAAAATTATGATTAACAAATTGAAATTATGAAAGAGATTTCTTTGAGCGTACCACGCTCCCGGCTCTACGGAGAAGTGGCACGTACCGCTGCCTATCTCGGTGTGAAACAAGCTCCTGCCGACCAACCGGGTGAGCATTTCGACCGCCTTGCGGTGATCGACGGCGACAAGGCTCTGCTTGACCGCCTCAGCAATGAAGCAGCCTTGGCTTTAGTGGAGCATATAAAGAGTTGCGTCGCCGCGATAGACCTTGGCGAGGAGGTGATCACTGTGTCGCTCTCACTCAGCGATGCCTACGACAGTTGCCTGACGGTTTCGGTGACCGGTAATTTCGAGGCTTATATGGCTGCTTTCGTCACTGCCCGCTGGCTTCGACTCACGTTGCCGGCGAAGGAGGAGGTGTGGATGGCAGAGTCACGCAGGCTTCTCACGGAGATTGCCTCTGCGCTCTACCACCGTAATCCTCCCCGCCGACATACTTAAATCACCTGTCACCCCCGCTGATACGCTTGAATTTCGGTGTCGCTAAATTAGTTAAATCTTAAATTTTATAAAAATTATAATAATATGCATTCAGTTACAGTTACCCTCAGTGTCGCTGAGATGGTGTATGACATCCAGAACAAGACCTACCTCACAGGCAAAAGCCGCAGCGACGGAACAAACCACGCCCTCGTGGCTGCCATGCAAGCCAATGACGATGATGAGAACGCCAACCAAATACTGCGCAGCATGTCGATGGCTTTCTCCAATCTCAAGAACAAGCTCGGTGAATACCTCGACCTCAACGTGCCTACCGCCTCCAACGGATTGATAGAGGCAGGTTCGAATCTTGAGTTGTCGCTCCGTATGCCCTCCAACTTCAATCTCGCCACGGTAGACACCATCGCTGCGGCTGCCCATCAGTATATAGTGTCGGTGGCGGTGAAGGATTGGTTTACCATCACTCATAAATCGGATGCGTCGGAATATTCCGTGCTTGCCGATGCCAGCTTGGCTGTGATCTCCGAGGCAGTGAGCAAACGCTCACGTCCCGTGCGTCCCGTTCCGGATAAGGGTTGATTAACCGGAGATATGATTAACTGGAAATATGCTTGACCGGAAAATTTATGATATATATAATATTAATATAACTATAATATTATGAGAAATCTGTATAGCCGGAAGGCTGTGCTATATGATGTCGCCAACCTCGCATATGTGGTTGGCGATGTCCGTGAAGGGGAGTACACGGCACATTCCCTTCACCATACGTTTGACATCTGCGCTCCCGGAAACATTGACCGGGTAAACCGAGTGCTCAATCTTGCCATAGCCGAAGTGGAAGCTATCGTGAATCC
>CAMWIF010000237.1 GCA_947174225.1 uncultured Porphyromonadaceae bacterium
GATAGAACAGAATGAGGACATAACACTTGCCGACCAGAACGAAGGCTATAGATAATTGAAATCACGCTGTCTCTCTGTAAGATTCTATCTTGAATCTGCGGAGAGATGGCTTAAATTCATTAATTTTGCAAATGCTATCATCAAACCTGATTTACTGATATGAAAATAATGTTTTTAGGTCATCATAAACATATTGCTCTTCTGTTGGGAACCATAATGCTCTTGCTGTTAGGTTCTATGCGCCTTACAGCTCAAAGATGTGATTATAGCTTTGCACATTTGGGTATTGACGATGGGCTTAATGCCAATCACGTGAAAGCGATTATTCGTAGTAAAGAGGGGTTTGTGTGGATTGGCACGGTGAATGGCCTTAATCGATTTGATGGCGCCAACATTAGAAGCTATACCTGCTATGATCAGGTAAAGGAGAAAGGTAACAATAACATAGGGGCTTTATATGAGGCAGACGACGGGGTGATATGGATCGGAACTGACAGAGGTGTATATACCTATCTGCCGGAAAGTGACGGAATATCTTACGTCGATATATGGGACGAAGACACAGGTGGATTGAATTGGGTGCAGAGCATTGAGGGGGATGCCAAAGGTAATATTTGGGTATTGGTGCCGGATCAAGGCATATTCAGGAAAACGTCGGAAGGGGGGAACCGTTATGAGATGCCTCCCGGTGGTAAGTATAAGGAGGATTATTTCAATGACATTTGCATTACCCCGGAAGGAACATTGTGGGCTTGCAGTTCAAACGGGAAAGTGTTCAGATACGATAAGGGGTATGATGAGATGGTGGAGGTGAAATTTGACCTTCCGGAAAAAGCAAAGTTTGCACGTATATTGCCTTATGGAGACGATAAGTTGCTTATAGCCGACGAGGAAGCTCGTGTGTGGATATTATATCCTGAAGATGATTATATGGCAAAGGAGGTCAAGACAAATCTGCCGGGTGATCTTTATTTAAGGTCGGTGGCACTTATTGACAATGAGATTTGGCTTGGGACACAATCGGGTCTGTTTCTTATAGATATCGCTACAGGACAGCTTCATCGGATTGCTCACTCCTTGACCGATCGCAATTCCTTGTCTGACAACACTATTTATACATTGTATCCGGATGCGGAAAAGAATATGTGGATCGGCACTGTCTTCGGTGGTGTTAACTATACGGAAAGAGACAGATTCCATTTTTGTACTATTGAACCTATGGCTCCGGATAGCCGTAGGGTGAGGGGATTGGCACTTACGCCTCAACACGAATTGATCGTAATCGGAAGTGTGTCGAATGGAATAAGTATTTATAATCTGATAGACAATCGCTTTGAGACAGTGCCTCCGGGCTTGAACATCAAGACACCAATAATGTGTGTGTCGAAGTCGGGTGAAAAAGTGATGGTAGGACCGGATCGCCGTGGTTTATGGGTGTATGAGCCTGGAAAAACACCTTATCAATATCTGCCGTCGCAGCTGTCGAATGAGAATACGGTTTATGCCTACCTAAAAGATTCGAATGGAAATGAATGGGTAGGTCTCAGCTATGCGCTCTTCATTCGTAAGAATGGGGAGGAGACTTTCGAGAGAGTGGAAGAAACACACTATCAGTGGATATTTACTCTTTTGGAGGCATCTGACGGCACCATATGGATAGGGACTATGGGTACAGGTTTGTATCGCTACACCCCCTCAAATAATAAGTTTTTTTATTATGTTTATGATGACAGTAAGGTAAGTGAGGGCTCATTGAGGTCAAACTCCATCAATTCGATAATGGAGGACAAGGCCGGGAGAATATGGATTTCTACCGACCGTGGAGGCTTAAGCAGATATAACCGTGAAACGGATGACTTCACCACTTTCGGAGTGGCTGAGGGTTTACCTGACGATGTAGTCTACCCTGTTATGGAGGATAGTAAGCAGCGTCTATGGTTCGGTACAAATAAAGGACTGGTAAGAATGGACACATCAGGTCAGCACATAGTAGTTTTTACCAAAGCCGATGGTTTGCCAACCAACGAATTTACTTATAATTCTGCGGTGTGCGACAGCGATTCGGCGATGTTCTTCGGTACCATAAATGGTGTGGTACGCTTCAACCCTAACGAAACATCAATTTCAGCGTCGGAGTATCCTGTGCTCTTTACTTCGATCGACGTTCATAGTGGCAAAGCAGACCATAAGGATTTGTTGTCTGAGGGAAATATTATCTATAGTACGGAGCTTCGTGTGCCATATAATTGCAACACGTTTTCTCTTACAGTGGGAGTGCCTTCTGCAATAATGCTGAAAGGTTCCAAGAGATATTACTATCGACTTCTCCCGGGAGGTGAAAAGTGGATACCTATACAGGGTAACAGGATATCTTTTACTAATCTTGCACCGTCTAAGTATACTCTTGAGGTGAAGATGGAGTGTGGCGACGTGGTTTCTACTAATAAGATCAGATTGGTGGTGCTGCCTCCGTGGTGGGCGACCCCGTGGGCTATTGCGGCTTATATTCTTGTGGTGATTGGTTTGGTGGTGTTGTCGTTTATCTTTTATAGGCGCAGGGAACTGAAGCGTCTGCAAGAGCGTCAGGAAATCTTCGCTTCCAAAAAGGAGAAGGAGGTGTATAGGCAGAAGCTCAATTTCTTTACCGAGATAGCCCACGAAATACGTACTCCACTTTCCCTTATAGATATGCCTTTGGAAGCAATAGAGGAGAATGGACTTGACAATCCTGAATCGGAACACTATTTGAAGATGACACGCAGGAACACGGCACGTCTGCTTGAACTGACTTCCCAGTTGTTGGATTTTCAAAAGATTGAGTCTGGTAAGCTGAGATTGAAGTCGGAAGCTGTGGATATCATAGAATTGCTTGATTACACTGCTGAAAGATTTGAGCCTTCCATATCTTTAAAAAACAAGACACTGACTAAGAAGTATGTTAAGGAGAGTCTGATAACTGTAACCGACAGGGAAGCCGTGACAAAGATTATGAGCAATCTCCTTAACAACGCCCTTAAATATGCTGAATCGGAGATTTCCATAAAATTGGAGGTCTCGGGCGATACCTTGTTTATAAAAGTTGTTTCCGACGGAGAGAAGATTGCTGAGGCAGATAAGGAGCGTATATTTGAGACATTCTACCAGACAGACAAATCGCAGGAACAGAAAAACGGAGTTGGTATTGGTCTTCCTCTTTCTCGTTCGCTCGCGGGATTGCTTGGTGGGGAGCTTTACCTTGAGTCAAGCGGTGACAAGGAGAACGTATTTGTGCTCTCGCTGCCGATAAGGCAGTCTTTAGAGTCGGATGTTCCGGCTGTCAGCGATGGACATATGGTGTCGGTGGTGTACGACGACGATTCTAATCAGACTCCTCTTGAGGCTAACGGATATCACGTGTTGCTTGTGGAGGATAACGAAGGAATACGCTCGATGCTTAATGACAGGCTCGCCTCATCATTCCTTATAACTGTAGCTTCAAATGGAAAAGAAGCTCTCGCGATCTTGGAGAAGAAGTCAGTGGATGTGGTTGTGACCGATATAATGATGCCTGAAATGGATGGCTTGGAATTGTGCCGTCAGATTAAGGGCAATCCGGAGTTGTCGCACATACCTGTAGTGTTCATCACAGCCAAGAACGATCTTGAGAGCAAGGTTAAGGGTCTTCAGTTGGGAGCAGAGTCATATATCGAGAAACCCTTCTCTATAAAGTATCTTCGAGAGATGGTAATCACACTTTTGGAGAACAGACGTCGGGCACGGGAGGCGTTTGCACGCAAACCGTTCTTTCAGGCGGAGAATATCCCTGTAAATAGGGAGGATGAGAAATTTATGGAGAAGGTTCTCGCCACCATAAAGGAGAATATGGGCGACGAGACTTTCAATGTGGAGGCTTTGGGCGATAAGATGTGTATGAGCCGGTCGAATCTTCTGCGTCATATAAAGGCTGTGTTTAACCTTTCGCCCAGTGAACTCATCAGGGTGGTGAGATTAAAGACGGCAGCGGAGCTGATAAAGACCGGAGGGTACACTTTGGGTGAGATTTCCAGAAAGATAGGTATCAGTTCACAATCATACTTCACCAAGATGTTTTTCAAGCAATTCAATGTTATGCCTAATGAATTTGCTCGTCAGGTGAATGAAGATACCCGTCAGAATGGGAAAGAAAACAATCAGGCTGAGGAAGATTCCCCACGTGATGATAAACCTATTCGTCGTGATGAAGCTCCATCAAATGGAGCTGATAAGGGTAAGGTAGGTGGGCAGGAGATCAATGATTAGGAATGAAGGTAGGATTTGAAGCGAGGAACGGAGGTGTTGACGATAAGGGAGTCGGGGAATTCGGTTTCTGCCAAGAGCGGAGGAATGAATGCGTAGTTTGCCACATCAAATGAGATGTGAGCATCACTTCCGAGTATTACAGGCACCTCGTAGCGTTTGCAGAGACGAAGAATCTCCAAGTTATTGTCACGGGCAGTGAGTTTCTTGCGGACAGGCTTTAATGAGCTGTTGTTGATTTCGAGGAGGGTATTGTGTTCTTTGGCAGCAAGTACTATAGGTTCGAAGTCAAGTTCCGCAGTTCCATCGCCCGGGTGGCTTATGATATTGATATAGGGATTACTGATAGCGTGTATCATAGCGTGGGTATTCTGTTCACGTGTGCCGGGTGTGTAGCATAGCGAGTGTATACCGGCGTGTCT
>CAMWIF010000238.1 GCA_947174225.1 uncultured Porphyromonadaceae bacterium
CTGACCTCTACGCACTTGCCGCCACATTATATTATATGCTTTCCGGCGAAACACCCCTCAAAGCACCCCTGTTGGTGTCTCAGAAGCTGAAGTTCCCACCATCAATCCCTCTTAGGTTGACGAAAGCTATATCCAAAGCTATGTCTTCTGCCAAGAAAGACAGACAAGAATCAGTGAAGGCTTTTATAGATGATTTGAATTCAGCAAGCAGTACAAGACAGGATGATGATGAAGTAACAGAAATAGGATCACAGTCTTCTACTGTATCAATACCTATTCCAGTCGCATCATCGAACACAGACGATAATAGGACTGAAAAAAAGAGACTACCAAGCTGGATTTGGATTGCGGGAGCAGCTTCAATAGCTATAGTCATCGGAATCTTTTTCTGGATAAAGTCTTCTGAGCAGAAGAGTGTGAGTGGGGGGGTATATACCGACAAGAAAACAATAGAGACAAGGAAGCCATCCCATAAAATTGAGATGCCGAACTCGCTTGATTCCGTATTAAAGAATTTGATTTCAAATATGGTATATGTCGATGGCGGATCATTCACGATGGGTTCGGACGATGTAGACGCTGAACCTGCTGAGAGACCGACACACGCAGAATCCGTAGATGCCTTCTACATAGGCAAATATGAAGTAACCCAGAAGGAATGGATGAATGTGATGGGGAAGAATCCATCCAACAATATCGGTGAGAAGCTTCCTGTGGATAATGTGTCGTATGAAGACTGTCTTGACTTCATCAGAAAACTCAACGAAAAGACCGGCTTGATATTCCGGCTGCCTTCCGAAGCTGAATGGGAATATGCTGCACGGGGAGGTAAGGAAAGCAAGGGGAGCCGATATAGCGGAAGCGATACGATAACAAGCGTAGCATGGTATGCGGGCAACAGTTCTGACAAAACACATAATGTTGGCTTAAAAAAACCAAATGAACTTGGACTTTGTGATATGACAGGTAATGTGTGGGAAATAACTTCAGATCATTGGAGCAATGGATATGACTCGCAGGTCACCAATAAAATATCGAGACGCGGAGGAGCAATGACAAGCGAGGAGGTAAACTGTAGAGTCTCAATCAGGGATGACTGTAACAAGACAGACCGAATAGTCAACCAAGGTCTTCGACTGGCACTTTGAAGGTATTATTCCGGAATTTCGTGGAATAATCAGGTCATTTCACACAACTTAGGGATAAACATTGAATTGTCATAAAACTACTTATTAACTTTGTAAAAAACCGCATTATGAAAGAATCAAGTAAGCAGGAAGTCAAAAAAAACGTCGTCACCGGCGTGAGTACGGCTGCCGGTGCAGTGCTGGGTACCATAATAGAGGATGCCTTTGAATCGCATGCATCAAACACTCAGAAGCCTACAACAGTAGATGCAGAAGTATCGGAGATGGAAGGTAAAGAGAATAATAATCAGGAACAAAATAGTCGGACAGCCACAACAGAGAATAAAACTGAATCAGTTATACAAAACACGAATGAGGTCAATGTAGAAGTCACGGAGGGTGAAACAAGTATAGAAGCTGTCGGCAATGATTCAGAAGAGACAGTTGCCGGCGAAGACGAAGTATTTGTAGAAGTTTCATACGTAGGAGAAACTGATGAAAATGATGAAGTGGAAATAGTCGGAGTCGTGAATGAACCGATCACCTACGTCGAAGAGTCCGGAATTGAAAACGAAGTAGAAAACCTCGTAGCCGTGATAGAGGCAGTGGATGAGGGAGAGGAATTTGCCGAAGTGGAAGTCGCCGTAGAAGAAGTATTGACCTATGAAGGGGAGGAACCCGATTACTTTATGGAAGAACAGATATTATCCGAATCGGAACCGATGGAATTTGACGATCTGATGGCTGACCATACTCTTGACACAAGAATAGGAGATTTCGGTATGGCAGACTATGATTTGTCGTCTGACGGTATGGCGGACTATATAAATGACGCCAATATAGATGCCTTTACTGATATGGATTAATAGCTTATACTAACACGGATTGTAACATAAAGTGCAGGTGTGGCACTTGTGAAACCTTTTAATACAAACAGAGTATGAATACTCCAGACAATGACGCAAGGCAGCTTCAGCACAACGTAGATGAAGCAACACAATTACAGGGAGATATGGATGAAGCTACCCAACTGCAAGGTAGTAATAACAATGCGGCTCCAAGCCATTCCGACAATAAGGAGGATAAAGGGGGAAAGAGCAAACTTAAGCCTGCTAAAAAGGTAGCGGGTTTTACAGGTGCCGGAGTGCTTTTAGGTAGTGCCTCGACTCTATTTCCTGAAGTGAAGGGGGCTTCAGCTATAGACCCGTCACAGGAAGAAGGAACTGAAGATAGGGATGAGGGATACCTGCTTTCGGAAGCTGATACCCAGGAAACAGCAGAGCTGACAGATAACATAATAAACGATGAGATGACTTTCGAGGAAGCCTTCAGTGCTGCTCGGGAGGTATTAGGCGCCGGATCAGCCTTTGAATGGAGAGGAAACGTCTATGGCACCTACACAAAAGAAGAATGGGTAGAAATGACGGATGAAGAGAAATCTGATTTCTATGACAGTCTTAATATGGAGAATCCTTTCGGCTCGGCAGAAGAGACGGATGAAGTGTTTGTCGAGATTTCCGAACCGGAAGGATATGTTGAAGTTGAAGAAGCAAACGTCTCAAGCCAATCAGAGACCGATGATTTGGTAAGCCAAGAAGTGGAGATCCATATATCGACTGAGGGAGGAGATGACTATACACAGGAGATAGAATTAGAATACATTGACGATGAAGAGACAGATGGCATCGAGATCGTATCCGTTGACGGAGCCGAAGAAGAAGGTGTCCAGATTCTTGGTTTTGAAGATGATCTGGAAGAGGGAGCGAATCCTGACGGAGAGGACGTATACGTGATAGATATAGACGGTGATATGACGTACGACGCCATATGGGTAGACAACAACCATGACGGAATAATCGATGAAGACGAAATCATTGACATACAAGACATAGGTCTCACTGTGTCTGACCTTAATGAAATTCAGGATATGACAGACGATATGTATGGCAACGGAGAGGCTCCCGATTACTTCTCAGACATGCTTAATGATGTATAGTATGATGAAAACATTAGGAAGAATTATATTGTCGCTAATCCTTCTCGTTGTCGCGACTACTGTTGACGCTAAGACATATCTTGTCTGCGCCGGCGTATCTGACTACTCTGAATACCCCTACAAGGCATCGAGTCTTCGATTGCCTACCAACGATGCAAAGACCGTGGCGGAAATATACTCCGTCAATAAACGGAACAAGAAATCAGCAGGCTCAATCGACTATGTTCTTCTCCTTGACCAGGATGCGACAAGAGATAAAGTGATCAAGGCAATGGATAAACTCTTTAGCAAGGCAAAAGAAGATGATATAGTTGTATTTTTTTTCAGCGGACATGGGTATAATGGAGGATTCTGCGTATATGACGGTGACATCGATTACCGGGATATACGCAGCGCGATGAAGAAGAGTAAATGTAAAAACAAGATGATCTTCGCCGACGCCTGTCGCTCCGGGGGGTTACGCGGCAACAGAACATCATCGAGCCAGACAACTGATGATGACGCGAAGAAAGCAAACGTAATGCTGCTTCTGTCATCGCGCACAAACGAGAATTCTATTGAACGCTCTGATATGCAGAACGGTTTCTTTACTGAGTATCTAAAAAAGGGACTTAGAGGAAATGCAGACGTTAACAGAGACAGAATAATAACCGCGAAAGAACTATTTGAATTCGTACACAATGGAGTGATAACGATTTCATCAGACAAGCAGCATCCCGTAATGTGGGGGAATTTCGACGATAATATGCCAGTTATGAAATGGTAAGTAATAGTATGGAGGAAATAATCAAGATTAAATGTCCTTTTTGTGGTGCCCTATACAATGCAAAGAACCACTCAGGCATTGAGAATGAAATAGTAAAATGCATCAAATGCAACCAGAAAAACAAATTCTCAAATTTCAAAAGGGTGCAGCCGGCAGTGACTGGAGGTGTTGCCAAAAGGTCCTCCCGACAAGAAGAGATAACAACGGAAAAAACAGTATATGGACCAATGGTTCATAGAATGGAAGAGAATCCTTTAGGTAGGGTAAGACTTTTGGGAAGAAATATAACTTATCAGCTGAAGCCGGGAAGGAACATAATAGGTCGAAAAAGCTCATCGAGCATTGCCGATTTCCAAATAGACACAGGTTCGTCACGATTGATGAGTAGACAACACCTTCAGATAGAAGCAGTAAAGAAAGTAGCGAAAGGATATGTTCATTATGTCTCTCTTTGTCGCGAAAATATAAACGCCACGACTATTAACGGAGAATCATTGCTTTACAAGGTGGACCAGATGATACTAAATCCTGGTGACATAATAAACCTTCCTGATGCAGAATTGAGGTTTGAGATTCCGAATGAGGAAGGGACAGAGATATTATGAAGTATAAATTACGAGTATACAGTATACTGGAATACGGTCAGAGGAAAGACTCTAAAGGAAGCCCACATCAAGAAGACAGTATATTTCCAAAAAAGGATAAACAGTCGGAATTAGACAGACTGTTTATCCATTGTGACGGTATGGGTGGACACGATGCGGCAGAAGTGGAAACTGCGCCAGTTTGCTAAACCATGAGAGTT
>CAMWIF010000239.1 GCA_947174225.1 uncultured Porphyromonadaceae bacterium
CTATGAATTTGCTACGGAGTCGCCACTTGAGGAACTTGAATTTATACTTGAAGCAAAACGGCTCAACAAAGCGGCTGCCGAACTTGCTTTGGCTGGCAATTATGGACATTCTTTGGGTGCCACTATCCGAAGTAAAGGCACTGCTTTGTTTGGCGATTCTCCTCTCGATCATATGATGAGCTATACATCGGCAGCATGCGATGCCAGGATGGGGGGTGCCCAGATTGCTGTGATGTCTAATTCAGGGAGCGGCAATCAGGGTATCTGCGCCACAATGCCTGTGGTGAGCTATGCGGAGGATATTAACGCTGATGAGGAACACCTGATACGTGCGCTTGTGCTTAGCCACCTTACAAGCATCTACATTAAGCAAAGTCTAGGCAGATTGTCAGCTTTATGTGGATGCGTTGTGGCTTCTACGGGTGCTTCAAGTGGCATAACATATCTGATGGGAGGTGATTATCAGAAGGTTACAGCTGCTGTAAAGAATATGATAGCCAATCTTACCGGTATGATATGTGACGGCGCGAAACCTTCTTGCTCTATGAAAATATCTTCCGGTGTATCCACAGCCTTGATGTCGGCTATGTTGGCTATGGAAAACAGATGTGTCACTCAGGCAGAGGGAATCATAAGCGACGATGTGGACTGTTCCATAAGAAACCTAACTTCTATAGGCAGGGAAGCCATGAGGGAGACTGATAAGCTTGTACTCTCAATTATGACAAATAAATAGAATAATTTTCTTTGCTACGTTGACTCAAATTATAAGTCTGTGGGGATTATATTTCTACCCATAGAAGTTTGATTATCACTTTATAGGGTGTAGCTACCTTTTTCGGCTCCGGACCCAAGTAGTAAAAGAAAGTGTGCTGAATGTCCCAGCTTGGTATGGCAGCCAACCGAGACTCTCCACTTGGGACATAGCAGTCTACTTCAACATCACGGGAGTGTAACATCCTGTCTTTAAGGTCGAGATACGTTATGCGTATTCCGACCTTATTTATTATAGTAGCTGAGGAATTGGTGATATGGAACGATTCTTTAGACGATGGAGCGGGTTTATCGTAGCCGGAAAATGAGATTGAATTTGTGAGGGAGTTTATCTTGTTACTTTCTGTCAAGTTGGCGGCGGGAGAGGCATAAGTGAGGGTAGTATCGTCATTACATCTCAGACCATCAGAGGTGTATATTCTTTTGGGTTTCTTTGTAAGAAGGTCGTTAGTAGTGTTACCACTTCTTGGTGTTTCAATCTTATGTACTTGTTTTATTTTCTTTGCGTTTGCATCAGGCTGATATATGAAAATTACCAGCAAACTAAAAACAAGGGTGGTGATAACTAAATTTCGATACATAATAGGGAACCGGGTTTTAGACAAATTATGAACTTGTTGGTGAGAAAAGAAAGCAACAGAGAGTGTTTAGAGGTAGCGTAGCTGGCGGCGTGAAGATCCGTTGCCATCATAGGAGGGGTAAATCTTGACCATACCTATAGCCGGAGTAAGTGAATTATTGTTGCCGGAAGTAGTGTTCATACGTATTACACGCCACATTTTCGGAAGCAATATGGAGGGGTTGAAAGTAAATCTGAAGTTAAATTTTGGTTTGTTTTGCTTTAAAATCATAGTCTCTCCCTCGTCATTTATTTGAGCTATGACTGTTTTAGGCTTTAAGAGAAGATCGTTTTTACGTTCTGTGTAAAACTGAGCTTCATATTTGTTGCGTTCCGGTGTGGCTGAGAGAGTTCCGATTACTTCCCCCGGACGCATTCTCACATCTGAGGTCTCAACCACACGTATTTCAAATACGGGCAGTTGAGATATTGCCAATTGTTTCTTTTGAGTCACAAGCACCGTCACACCATCTTCCGGATAGATCCAGATGCCTTCCGGGCTTTGCAATGGCAAAGAGTCGCACAGTGCCTTTGCTGCATCTATATCATAGATTGCTTCCGGGTTGATTGCTGACGATGGAAAAAAGCCGACACAGACCATCAGCGTCGCGATGAGGGCTGAAAATCTGTGTCGGAATGAAATCGGTGTGTCTTGCCGAGAAGTCATATGGCTTACTGCTTTGTGGAGAATGTGTAAGACAAGCCAAAACTTAATACCTCTCTCAACATGAAATGTTTCCATTTCGTGAGAGTTTCAGTAGAGGTGTCATAGCGCATATGGACATAGATTTGTGTTGAGAGGAAGCGGTTTATCTCAAAGTTGAAAGTATGCTCCCAATCGGCAAGGAAGTAACTATAATCGGAGAAGAGGAAAAGACGTGTCTTGTAGCCCACGTTATATCTCACTTTCCAATTCATATTGAATTCAGCATTGCTACCGAATTCGCTATGGGTATGCTTGTCGGCTGCAATGTTAAACTGGCCATGGTCAATTTTATCTGAAATACAGGTCTTCAGGTTGTAGGAGAGAGGTGAGATGGTAGCCGTAAATTCAAGATTGGGCTTCTTATTGGAGTACGACATACCGAGACCCATATTAAAATCGCCCGGCGAGAGGAAAGAGGCTTTCAAATTATGTGAGTTGGTCTGATAATTTTTTAATATCTGGGTCTTAAACTGGGCATTGAAAGAATAATACCATTTCTTGAGGGCTTTAAGACCCGTGTTCAGATTCCATTGGAAGATGTCTTCCGAGATGGAGTATTTATGCACCTGATCTTGTGGAGTGGAGTTTAAACCAAGTTTGTATGAGAGGTTACTCTGAAAGAGCAGATTAGGATGGTAGACCTGGTTGAGCTGCACATTCCAATTGGCACCGAGGAGAAGGGCGATGTGATCGTTACCACCCTGATACCAGTTGGACGACACATATGCCTGTGAGAATTGTGCCGAGGCATTCACGTTGTGAAGCCAATGGATTTTATTGACCACTTCCTCCGGAAGAATCGCCTTGTCAGCCTCTATCTGGGGGAGATCCAGTTTCCTTAAATAAGCTTCAAATGTCACCTCATCATCCGGCAGGGTGGGAGGCACCGGGAGATCCCAATATGCGTAATCTATAGAGGCAGGATGATAGATCATCATGGAATACATCAGATCGTCTTGCATTCGCATCTGGTTGATGGCAGTACGAAGCCATTCGGGAATAGGGTCACCTTTTAAGATAGTTAACTCCGGAGGAGCAGGTGACTCTTCTTCCACAAGTAAAATGTCCTCTTCCGTTTCCGGCAAATCAGTATCCACAATCTCATCTATCTCCAAATAATCTGAAAGATTAGTTGCAACCGAATCATTGGTAGCAACTTTCATACCTTTATAGACCGGAGTATAGTCTATTTCAAACTTATTGTTAGGTTTTATATGGCGGAAGCTGGAGAAAATCCAAGGTCCGGCTAACCTGTTTACGGCAGGGGGTTGAACATAACTTTTATCAAGCTCTGAAAGAAGCTCATCGAGCTCTCTCACCCGTAAAAAGGTGGAGTCAATTTCCGATGCTTCTTCCTGGTTCAACTCTTCTGTCGTAACGGAGGGGAGAACTTTGGTCTGCGCTGCTGTGGGGAGCGTCGTGCCCATAGAGAGAGATAAGCTGGAGAGGAGCGCAATCAGTTTTGTTGATTGTTTCATTCTTCCTTGTGGTTTAATTAGTAGATGGGTTAGGGGAAGCAGTAAATGCTATCCCGACATAGTAATTTCGATTTGTGGCCTTAAATCCAAAGCATAGAACCCCGATTATTTCGGCAGGAGCTTCTTGTACTCATCAGAATTGATAAGACGATAAGCCTCCTTGAAAATAGGATCATGGGTATTGTAAACCTTATAGTAGGTAGCATTGTCATAAATATCCCGACCAATCAGGGCCTTGATGACCATAGAGAAAAGTGGGGTGCTGAGTTCAGCTTCTTTCTCATCTAATTCCACACCCTCTTTAGTTGCCAACGCAAACAGGGATGAAAGCATTTCGGGAGAAACGTTGAAATCCCTTACAAAATCGGTATCGGTGGGATAGCTTGACTTTATGGCGTTACGGTTTTCATCCACATAATTGATTACAAAGTGGTTGATGAGACCTTTAGCCATAACGTTGCGATAATATTTCGTGTTTTCAGTAGTGTCAAGAGCCACAAATTTATCCGGCGAGATACCTCCGCCTCCATATATGGGACGGTTAAGACGCAAGGTAGCCACTTTCAGCGAATCAATATATTTGATCGAATCCTGGTGCATAAGCTCGCCTCTGTTGAAGCGGTCGAGAATATCCTCTTGATAGGCTTTCTGATCACCTTTCTCATAGGGCTTCTGAATATCACGGCCTGAGGGTGTATAGTAGTGTGCCACCGTCAAGCGTATCATAGAACCGTCGGGGAAGGGGATAGGTCGTTGCACAAGACCTTTGCCGAAAGTGCGTCTGCCCACCACAAGACCACGGTCCCAATCTTGAATTGCCCCTGATGTGATTTCAGAGGCAGAGGCGGAATATTGGTTAGCCATCACTACCAAACGTCCTTCGGAGAACAGGGGCTTTGACTCGGAAGGTTTTGTTGTGAGATCCTGGCGGGAGGAATTGGTGCCTTGTGTATATACTGCCAACTGACCCGGATTCAAAAACTCCCCTAAAATATCCACAGCTGCGTTCAGATAGCCACCGCCATTATCCACCAGGTCAAGAATCAAACGATCCATACCTTGGCTCTTCAGATCTTTGAGTGCAGTCTGCATCTCATGGGCGGTTTCAGC
>CAMWIF010000240.1 GCA_947174225.1 uncultured Porphyromonadaceae bacterium
TATGCGTCCGCACACGTCTTGTGAGGCGTATACGCTCCACAAGCGCGGGCACAAGGAACAACGCCACCAAAAGCGACACACCCAAATTCACAATCACCACCACCACGAAATCCTTCAGACTGAGCATTGTCCTCTCGTCGAGGAAGAACACCACCGAAAGTGCGCCTACGGTAGTGAGGGTGGCTGCCAATATAGCTGAGAAAGCCCTAAAGTTATGTCGGCGTGTGATATGCTCCGTCATAACTATGAGGTTGTCGATGATGAGATTGAGCGATATGGTGATTCCTGCAAGTGAATAGAGCTGAATCTCGACCCCAAGCAAATAGTATATCACAAATGCCACACAGAGGTTCATGGCAAGGCTGATGGTGATTATAAGGAGATAGCGCCAGCTCAGAGTGACTATGGCTACGAACAGGAGGAGGATAAGCACCGTCAGACCTGTACGGAAATAAATTTTGTCGAGTTCTTCCGATATGCGGTCGGAAGCGTCATATTCGAGAGTAAGCATAAAGCCGCGAGGCAGGTGTAAAGAGGCAAGACATTCCTTTACGCTGCGGCTCAGATCAATCTGGTTAGCCTCCGGTGTGGCAGTGATGGAGAGATTGATGGAGTTGAGGCCGTTGATGCGGAAATAGCTCTGTGGCGGTGCTTCGGCGTGACGGACTGTAGCTACTTTGTCGAGGGTAATAATCTCACCGTTATGGCTACCGACTACGATTTTCGAAATATCAAGTCCATCCATATCGGCTTCGGGCACGAGAGCCACCCTTATCCAAGTGTTGTCACCGTCATCGGCAGGTCGGGCAGTGCCGAGAAATTCCGAGTTCAGGCGTGTGGAGATTGCTGATAGAATATTGTCAGGGGAAAGACCGAGCACTGACAGGAGTTCACTGTCGTAGGTTATGTCCCATTCCATAGGCATAGCACCGGAAAGCTCCACCTTTGCCACTCCGGGTATACGGCTCAGGGCAGGGCGCAGTCGCTCGTCGGCATAAGACATAATTTCGGCAGCCGGAAGGTCAGCGTTGATGGTGTAGCTCATAAAGGGTCCGGAGGCATTGTCGTCAACCTGACTCACGCTTATATGGGGATAGCTAAGATTTTCCGGAAGATTATCCCATATCTGACGCACAATCATAGCAGTCTCGAAGCGGGCTGTGGAGATCGAAGTGTTGCGGTCGAGCTCAAGGCGCACGTATCCGCTGCCGGTGCGTGAGCGGGATTTCACATACTTCACCCCCTGCACTCTCGAAAGGGCTGATTCGAGACGGCTCGTAGCCTCCTGCTCCACGGCGCGTGCTGAACTGCCCTGCATACTGAAGCTCACCGTGACGGCGGGGAGTGCCTCCGACGGTGAAAGCCTTACAGGGAGGAGGGGAGCGAGGGCAAGCCCAAGCAGGGAGAGTGAAATGAAAATCACAATCACCGAAAACGATGATATGTAGCGCATCTTTGAGGTCATAAGTCGTGTTATCTTACGCCGAGGGCATTGTCAAACGATACGGAGATCGGTAGGTGAAGTTCGAAATCGAAGAGAGTGAGCCGGCGTATCTTGTAATAGCTCAACCAATAGTTTTTCAGCGAACTGATATAGTTGCGGCTTGCCTCCTGCTGGCGGTTGTGGGAGAGGGTGAGGCTGTTGATGTCGGCTTTCCCTATTATGAAGCGTTGGCGGGTCTGGGCATACGCCGCGTCTGCCAGGTCGAGGGCTTCCACCGCACTTTCCACGAGTCGCTGCTGCGAGGAGAAATCGGAAAGTGTCATCGTCACATCCTGCTCCACCGACAACTCTTCCTGCCGTCCTTCGATACGTGCCACATTGAGTGTATTGCGTGCCATATTATATTTCCCTTTACGCACTCCCCAGTCGATCAACGGCACCGATACGGATACCGAAACGAGATCCTGACGCTGAAGCGAGCTGTAGGCTCCTCCCAAAGTGGGGGCTACCTGATTGAAGCCGATACTGGCGTTGACACTCGCGTTGAAGCGTGATTCGGCAAGGGTCTTGTTGACGTCGCGCTCCGCTTCCAGCACAGCCTGCCTACGAGCCATAAGAGTAGGATTATTGTCGAGGGCATATTGGAGAGCGTCTGCCACAGGTATGTCGATTATGGCAGGTTTACCGGGCATCACCACCTCAATTTCGGTGTCGGTGTCAAGTCCGAGGTAAGAGGCAAGTGAGAACTGGGCACGTTTCAGGTCGATGTTGGCATTTTCGAGGGTGTTGCGTGCGTTAACCTTATCGAGACGCAGAGTAAGGAGGTCGGCTTGGGAAATGGCAGCGATGGCAAAACGCCGTTCTCCGACGGTGTATAGCGTATCGGCAGAGGTTAAGTTTTCCACAGCCAGATTATACTCTGTCTGGGCAAGGGCGAGTGTAAAGAAATGCTCCACCACCTCCTGCGACACCGTTTCCATATTGAAGATAAATTCCCGTTTCGCCTTCTCATACTTCAGCGGCTCGATGCGCTTCTCCCAACGGAAGGGGTTGTAGCCTATAAGATCCTGGCGGTAACCAAGTCTGACCGGCACGGTGGAGAACTGATGGTAGGTGTATGCTCCGAAATTACGCAGATATTCAAGGTCGCTTTGCAGATACAGGGAGCCGCCGAGGAAGTCGACGTTCTGGTATGCGCTCAGTCCTGCCGACGCGCTGTAGGTCTGCTGGCTTCGGAACACGTCGATGTTCTCCTGCGAATCGTATCGCTGAGTGATGTAGCGGTAATAGCTTGCGGGCGTCACCGAAAGCGACAGGCTCGGCAGACGGTTGGCTTTGAACGTGCGCCATTCCCAATAGCCTGAGGCATATAGGTTCTGGTTTTTGAAAGAGGCAAGCGACGAATCATTTGCCACTTTTATTGCACGTTCAAGGGTAAGGGTAATCTTATCTCCTCCGAAAGCACTTGAAGAGGCGAGGGAGAGAAGCAACAGTATGGTGAGGAAAAGCGGTTTCATAATCAGATATGTTCTTTGTATGGGTATATGGATTTCAGGCTGCAACGTGATGCCGGCGGTAGATTAAGAAATAGACGAGCGGTATAATGAAAATGCTGACCAGCGTGCCCACCACCATCGAGCCTATCATAGCTATAGCAAGGGGTCGCTGAAGCTCACTGCCCATATCGGAAGTGAAAAGCACGGGAAGCATAGCGAAGATGGTCGTGAGCGAGGTCATTATGATTGGGCGTAGTCGGCGTTGTCCGGCTATGTGAATCGCCTCTAAGAGGGGTGTTCCGGCTTTACGCTCCTCATTGATTGCGTCGAGCTTGAGGATAGAGTCGTTTACCACTATACCACAGGTGACGATTATACCTATTGCTGACATAAGGTTGAGGGACTGTCCGCACGCCCATAGGCTCAGGAGAGCGAAGGTTATGTCGATAGGAATCTCCAAAAGCACCACCAAAGGCTGCGAGAAGCTCTCAAACTGTGCGCACAGGATGAAATACATCATCAGAAGCGATATGAGCAGAATTACACTAAGCTCACGCATCATCTGGGCATTGGAGAATATTGCGCCGGTGAAAACAGTGTCAAATTCATTTGTGGCATCTGCCACATCCCTCACACTGCGCATCACTCTATCTGCCTCCGATGCCTCTATGTCAAAGTCGAGCGGAACAAACTCACCCCCTTCACCGGCGCGGAGAGTCTTGAAGTCGTGGGCACGAGAGAGACTAACGAGGGCTTTCAGGGGCACTTCAGAAGTCTTTCCGGTGCGGTCGGGACGAGATGTCACAAGTGATGTGCGCATAATCTCCTCGATGCTCTTGTCGGTGTCAGCAATCCTTACGGGCACATAGTCCTGATAGGAGCGCAGTGTGGTTACGTCGGCTCCTTTGAAAGCGGAGCGAATCACTCTCTGCACCTCAGAATAGTCAACGTTGTAGAGGGCAAGGAGTTCCTGCCGCACGGCGATGTTGATCTGCTCACGCAACGGAATCTCCTGCACCTCCGCTCCCGTGGCTTTGATTATATCGCCACGTGCGCTTTCTGCTAATTTCACCACCTTACCGCCGTCAGAGTTCTTGAACGACAGACGTGCCTGCAAGGGAGGTTCCGAGGAGGAGAACACTTTCTCAAACACGTTTTCCGGAGCTGAGAAATCGAAGGTTGCCAAAGGATAGTGTGAGCTTATGAATCCTGCCACCGAATCTTTCAGCGTATTCAGCAGAGAGGGCTTGGATGTGCGCAGATATATCTCCGCTTCAGCCGATGAAAGCTCCGTGCCGGGCAGTATGTAGTCCTGAAGTCCAACAGCGGCTGAGGACTCTTGCAGAATCTCACCGAGCGACTGTGTGAGTCGCTGTGAGCGGCGCAGGTTCTCCTCAACGTTTATGTTCTCGTTCCAGTCTATGCGCACCATCGTCTCTGCGCTGTCGATTTTAGGCATTCTCTCCGTGTCGAGCACTTTGAAAAGTGGCAATGCAGCTATGATGGTGACAATCACAAATCCCACCGAAAGAGCTTTGTGGGAGAAAACGAAGTCTATTCCACGGTCATACCACCGTATAAGTACGGGAGTCGCCTCTTCCTTCTCTTTACGCTTTGCATCATCTTTGAGGCTTATAGGAGCAGAGCCTTCCATTGAGGGAGCTGCGTTTTTCTCTACGGGGGCTTTCTTACCCTTAAAGAAGAGATAGTAGAGCACCGGGAGGAGTGTGATGCCCACCACATAG
>CAMWIF010000241.1 GCA_947174225.1 uncultured Porphyromonadaceae bacterium
ATATTAATTTTGCACATTCTAAGCACGTGAACTTATTAAATGAGGGAAGGACACTATCCGTTCAAGTTAAGTTATGAATAAGTCATATACCAAATATATTCTCCCCAACGGCCTGCGTATGGTGTGCTGGCACACCGAAGGGCTGGTGAGCTACATAGGTGTGGTGGTGAATGTCGGTAGTCGAGATGAGGGCAAGAATACCTATGGACTTGCACATTTTGTGGAGCATACTATCTTCAAAGGTACCGATAAGCGACGCAGCTGGCAAATCTCAAGCCGAATGGAAACTGTGGGGGGTGAGCTTAATGCCTATACCTCGAAGGAGGAGACAATGGTCTATACTAATGCTCCGGCTGGTTATGAGGAACGGGCTATTGAGTTACTTTCCGATCTCATAACTTCCAGTCGTTTTCCCAAGGAGGAGATAGACAGAGAGAAGGAAGTAGTGATAGAAGAGATCCATAGCTATATGGACAGTCCTTCGGAGTCGGTGTATGATGAGTTTGAGGAGTTGGCTTATGCCGATTCAGGTCTTGCCCATAATATCTTAGGCTCGGCAGAAAGTGTAAAGCAACTCGACAGTGAAGATTGCCGAGGTTTCATCGATAGATTCTATACGCCAGGAGAGATGGTGGTGTATTGCTGCACTCCGGCTTCGCCTGATAAGATGTATAAACTTGTCAGCAAATATTTCGGAGGATTGCGTTTCGAGAATGTGGCGCGAGAGCGTTTGGCTCCGCCTCCGATGCAACATTTCGATATTCGCAGGGAACGGGGCAATCATCAGGCTAATACGATTGTGGGAGCGCGTGTGTTCGGCAGACGAGATCCCAGACGCTTTGCATTGTTTCTGCTTAATAACTACTTAGGGGGACCCTGTATGAACTCGAAGTTAAACCGTGAGCTAAGGGAGAAGAGGGGATATGTGTATGCGGTAGACAGTAATCTAAGTCTTATGACCGATGCCGGATTGTTGCTGATATATTTTGGTTGTGATCCGAATAATGTAGGTAAATGTCGCGATATAATTCTGCGTGAACTTGATGAGCTTGCTCAGACACGCCTTTCAGCGTCGAAGTTTGAGAAGATCAAGAGGCAGTATTGCGGTCAGCTGCTTGTAAGCTCCGATCATAGGGAGAGCCGTGCTATGAATTTGGCGAAGAGTCTTCTTTATTACGGGGAGATACACGATATTTCCACTACTGCAACCAACATTGGCAGCGTGACTGCTGAGGAATTTCAGGATGTGGCGCAACTTGTTATGGAGGGACCCAAGGGGATACTCACGTTAATATGAACATTGATGAAAATAGGTAATATAGATTTAGGAGAGCGTCCGGTGATGCTTGCCCCGATGGAGGATGTCACGGATCCATCTTTCCGGTTGATATGCAGAGAGCAGGGTGCCAAGATGGTTTACACGGAGTTTGTCTCTTCCGAAGCATTGGTACGTAACATTGCCTCCACAGCCCGTAAACTTAATATCGATGACCGTGAATGCCCGGTAGCTATCCAGATATATGGACGTGACCCGGATGCTATGGTGGAGGCGGCGAAAATGGTAGAGGATGCCGGTCCTGACCTTATAGACATTAATTTCGGGTGCCCGGTCAAGAAGGTGGCAGGAAAGGGTGCTGGTGCCGGTATGTTGCGCGACATTCCCAAGATGCTTGCCATTACGGAGGCGGTGGTTAAGGCTGTAAACCTACCCGTTACTGTCAAGACACGTCTCGGATGGGATTGCGAGAACAAGATAATCACTGATTTGGGTCCGCGTCTTCAGGATTGCGGCATAAAGGCTCTGACTGTACACGGACGAACCAGGTCGCAGATGTATACCGGGCAGGCGGATTGGACCCTTATAGGGGAGTTGAAGGCAGATCCTCGGATGGAGATTCCTGTGATCGGCAACGGGGACATTACCACTCCTGAGGGAGCGGAGGAGGCATTTACACGATATGGGGTAGACGGTATTATGATAGGTCGAGGAGCGATAGGTGCTCCATGGATTTTCCATGATGTGGATCAATATCTGCGCGAGGGGACATGGGTGTCATTGCCTGATTCGGAGAAATTCGCCTTGTTGCGTCGTCAGATAAGGGAGAGCATTGAGCGTATAGATGAATATCGGGGTATACTTCACATACGTCGTCACCTTGCCGCGACCCCTTTGTTTAAGGGCTTGCCCGACTTCCGGCAGACCCGTATAAAATTGCTCCGTGCAGACACTGCCCAACAACTTGAACAGATAATCTGTGAAATCGAAGAAAAATTTTTCGGACAATAAGGGTAGTTTGTGCGTTATATAGTTTGTGTGAAGGAATCAATCATACAAAAGAATCTATATAACCGCTATAAAATTTATCTAATGAAGAAGATATTACTCCTCTTGCTCCTCGTGGTTTGTCTGCCTGTGCTGAAGGCACAGAATCCTCAGCAATATAAGATTGAGGTAGGACAGTTTGACAAATTGAAGGTTAGTGACAACGTTAATGTTGTCTACCGTTGTGTGCCTGATTCTACAGGTTGGGCGCAATACCGGGGAAGTAAGGAATTTAGCGATGCCTTTATCCTCACACCTAAGAATGGTACGTTGAGAGTGCAAGTGTCTACTGAAGATGTTGGTAATCCCGATTTGCCCACTCTCTATGTATATTCGGATTTCCTCACTTCGGTGGAAAATTCTTCGGATTGCACTTTAAGAGTGGAGAATCCCGCTCCTTGTGCTCAGTTTTCGGCACGGGAGATTGGCAACGGCAGGATAGTGGTAGAGGGATTGAAAGCTAATAACGCCAAGGCGTTTGTGGCTACCGGTAACGGTATAATCTCCATATCGGGTTCGTGTCGTGACGCCGTATATCAGATGTTGGGCACGGGCATTATATCTGCCGACCGTCTTGAAGCGCAGAATGTACAGTGTAAGATATTAGGTGGCGGTACAATAGGTTGCTGGGCAGCCGAGAAGCTCAACAGCAAGGGGATAGGTTCAACCAAAATATACTATAAGGGTGATCCCGTGATAAAGAAACAGGGCGGAGGCAATCTCTTTCCGCTTCCGGAAGGTAGCCCTTTGGATTTGAGCATTAACAAAGACTAATGAGCCAAGCTGAAAAGCAGGAAGGAGAAGCGTCGCTGAAACTGCGTACGGCGCGTAGCTTAAAATGGAATACAATCGACAGACTGGCCTCGCAGGTGCTCTACGGGGTTGTGGGTGTCGTGCTTGCAAATGTGCTTTCACAAGAGGATTTCGGTCTTGTGGGGGCACTTTTAGTATTTCAAGCATTTGCCATAATCTTTGCTGACAGCGGTTTCGGAGCAGCCTTGTTGCAGAGTAAGGATCCTACCGAAGAGGATTATTCCACGGTTTTCTGGTTTAACCTAGTTGTGAGTGTCGGCATATACTGGCTGCTTTGGTTCGGAGCACCGTTGATAGCCGACATATTTCAGGGTGACCGACGTTTGATTCCGTTGTCGAAGGTGATGTTTCTGACATTTGTTCTTAATGCCTTAGCAATAGTGCAGACAAACCGTCTTATGAAGCGAATGGACGTGAAGATGATTGCGGTGTCGAATCTTGTGGGTCAGATTGTCGGAGGCGGTTTGGGCATAAGCTTGGCATTGGGCGGTTTTGGTGCGTGGGGATTGGTTTGGCAGTCAGTGGCGTTGGCAGGTGTCAAGACGGGCATATTATGGGCTACGGGACATTGGTTGCCGTGCTGCTGGATAAAGATTGCTTCGTTGAAGAAAATATGGAGAGTTGGTCTGAGTGTGTTTTCATCATCGATGCTCAACACACTTTTCCTAAACGTATATTCATTCGTAATAGGTAAGGTCTACTCCTTGCGCGATTTGGGTGTATATTCTCAGGCAGACAAGTGGAGCAAGATGGGGAGTGCGTCGCTGTCGCAGGTATTGACCGCTACCTTTGTCCCTCTATTGGCTCGGGTGAAGGAGGAGCCGGAGGGATTCAGACGCTATGTGAGGAAAATCAACCGCTTTACAGGATTCGTTCTTTTCCCGGCTATGATAGGTTTGGTAGCGGTGGGGGAGAACCTGTTTCATACCTTATTCGGCAACAAATGGGATGCAGCGATTATAATGTTTCAGATATTGACGATAAGGGGTATATTTGTGGTGCTCGTATCACTTTACGGAAACTATATGTTGTCGAAAGGCTATGGGAAGCGACTGTTTATGATTGAGGTAATAAAAGATGGAGCCATAGCTTTGGCTATTCTTGCCACAGTGTTTGAAGGGAGTGTGGACTTGCTCGTGTGGGGTCAGCTTTGGGCTTCTGTACTTACATGGGGTGTTGTGGTGATAATGGCATCACGAGCCATAGGGTATGGGTTATGGGGTATGATAAGAGATCTGTTGCCATTCCTCGGTGCGGCTTTAGTTATGGGGGGCAGTTGCTTGGTATTAGGTTTATTCTTGAGCATAGTGGGTGTACCGGTCTTTTTAAGTCTTGTGTTGCAGATTATGGTCGGCGGACTCTTATACATCGGCTGGACCTACCTCTTCAAGATGCCGGAGCTGCAAGAAGCTGCCGGCTATCTCTTCGGTCGCTTCCGAAAGAAAATTTGATTTGCTATAAGTGGCTTGGGATGTCGGCTTGCTTCTGCCCATTCCTCTGTGATTTCTGTCTTCATAATGTATTGCTTCTGCCTCTGTCCGTACTGCC
>CAMWIF010000242.1 GCA_947174225.1 uncultured Porphyromonadaceae bacterium
CCTACGGACAGAATCTCTTGCAACATTCCCGTGAGACGGCTAATCTGTGTGCTGTTATGGCATCTGAGCTTGGGCTCAATCCGAAGAAGGCACGCCGTGCGGGTCTGCTCCATGATATAGGCAAAGTGCCCGATGACGAACCGGAACTTCCGCACGCACTTCTCGGCATGAAGCTTGCTGAGAAATTCAAGGAGAAACCTGAGATATGCAATGCTATTGGTGCCCACCACGATGAAGTGGAGCAGACTTCACTCCTTGCGCCTATCGTGCAGGTATGTGATGCCATATCCGGTGCGCGTCCCGGTGCCCGCAGGGAGATTGTCGAGGCATATATCAAGCGTCTTAATGATCTTGAGCAGATTGCCCTCTCCTATCCCGGTGTGCTTAAGACTTATGCTATCCAGGCAGGTCGTGAGCTGCGTGTAATCGTAGGAGCCGATAAGATCACCGATGAGGAAACCGATAAGTTGTCGAATGAAATAGCACGTAAGATCCAAGACGAGATGACCTATCCCGGTCAAGTCAAGATTACCGTGATTCGTGAGACTCGCGCTGTGGCTTTTGCAAAATAACCTCTCACTCTTCCTTTTGACATTTATATGGACGATAAAGACAGAGGTGTTTTTTCAAGCGCGTGTTCCGGCTGCCGGAGATCCGGCTCCTGCATAGGCTGCTCTCGCCGTGAGCCTCGTGGCAAGCTGCTTGCTACCGACTGGCTTTCCGATATACCCGGCACTGACAATGCGGGTGTTGTGGAGGTGCTCTTTAAAAACACACGAATAGGATTCTACAACAATCCATCCGGATTGGATCTCAAAATCGGTGATATTGTGGCTGTGGAGGCGTCTCCGGGCCACGATATCGGTCGGGTAACGATGGTAGGTCCCTTGGTAGCCCTTCAGATGAAGAAAGCCGGTCTGAAAGCTGCCACCGATCTTAAGAAAGTGTTTCGCATAGCCCGCACATCCGACATTGAGAAGTTCGAGGAAGCCCGGGCGAAAGAACACTCTACAATGATACGTGCCCGCGCAATAGCCGAGGAGTTAGGCTTGGCTATGAAAATCGGCGATGTGGAGTATCAGGGCGACGGCGGAAAAGCCATATTCTATTATATAGCCGATGAGCGTGTCGATTTCCGTAAATTGATTCGCATCCTTGCCGAAACTTTTAAGGTAAGGATTGAGATGAAACAGATCGGAGCACGTCAGGAAGCCGGACGCATAGGTGGTATCGGACCGTGCGGACGTCCGCTGTGCTGTTCCTCTTGGATGAGTAAGTTTGTGTCTGTAGGCACAGGAAGCGCCCGTCTGCAGGATTTATCTATGAACCCTCAGAAGCTCGCCGGACAGTGTGCCAAGCTGAAATGCTGCCTCAATTTCGAGGTTGACACATATGCGGAAGCACACAAACAGTTCCCTGCCAAGGATGTGGTGCTTGAGACAAAGGATGGCTTATACTACTATTTTAAGCCGGATATACTTTCACGTAAAGTCACTTATTCTACGGATAAGAATATCCCTGCTAACCTTGTCACAATCGATGTCAGAAGAGCTTTTGAAATTATAGCCTTGAATAAACAGGGCATAAAGGTTGATTCTCTCGACAACGAGGACGAGGAGGAGCGTCCAAGCGAATATGGCGACATCATAGGACAGGATAGCCTCACACGCTTCGATAAGAACAAGAAGAAAAAGAAGAAAAAGAAAAAGGGTCCCGACAATCCGGAACCTTCGGCACCCCCTGCTCCCCCACAGCCGCAGCAGCGTCAAAAGCAGCAGCGTCAGGATGCTCAACAGCCTCAAAAGAAACAGCCACGTAATCACCAGAATAATCCACGACAGCCTCAAAAGAAGAAGCCTAACCGTCCACAAGACCACAAGGAGGGTGGTAATGGAGAATGAAATATTCATCCTTTCTTTTAGCTGCTATGATAATAATGTTGCCGGGATGCAGCCAAATTAAAACGGCTGACTATTCCGGCTTCACTAATATCAGCAATGAGGGTATGCCCACTGATTGGGTATACGAATTCTCCCCTTTTTCTCCTGACAGCACCCTAAATCTTTCAGGAGTGTATGATGTGGTAATTACAGTGAGGTATACCAACAACTGTCCTTCCCAAAGTGTTATATTTAATATAGAACAGTTCTCTCTGATTCAAGACCAGCCTGACTCGGTGCGTATAGAGATTCCCCTTTTCGACGATGAGGGCACACCTTTGGGCAAGAGTCGATATGGTATCAATGAGATGACCGATACTATACGGAGGGGATACCGTATACCTGAAGGTTATACCCTTTCATTGTCCTCTCCTTTGCCCACGGAAGCCACCGCAGGTATCAAGTCGGTCGGGTTAGTGCTTGCAAATCAGACAAGGGCAAAATATTTATTCTGGTAGAAATTATGAAACTAATCCCAAACGAACTACGCGACGATCTGTCGCTACGTATTGATTCAATAAAACACCATATGAGCCACCGCAATATGGACGTGCTCATAATAGCTACAACATCCAACCTTTTTTATACCACAGCCCGTGTTTTCAAGGGCTACGTGTATATTCACAAGGATGAAAAGCCCATATGGTTTCTTATTAAACCTGATATATTTGATCCCGAAGAGGATATAGTGAAGATACGTAAACCGGAAAACATCCCAGCCTCTCTTGAACAACTCGGAAGAGAAATCCCAAAATCCGTGGGATATGAATTCGACGATCTGTCCTATTCCGATGTTGAGCGTCTCAAAGCTCTTTTTCCGGATGCCGAAGCCAAGAATGGTTCTGCACCTTTACGACTGGCACGCATGGTCAAGACTCCTTTGGAGCTGGCTAAGATGCGTGAGGATGGTATACACCAATCCGAAGCCTATCGCCGCATCACACGCTGCTATAAGGAGAATATGACGGATTTAGAGTTTCAGATCGAGATAGAGAAGATTCTTCGCCTTGAGGGCTGTCTGGGCTATGTGCGCACCTCCGGCAATCTTATGGACATTAATCTCGGCTCGGTGATTGCCGGTGACAATGCTGATAATCCCAGCCCGTTTGACTACACAATGGGAGGTTCGGGGATAGACCCCTCTCTTCCGGAAGGGGCAAACGGTACTACTCTTAAACGCGGACAGACCGTCATGGTAGATATGAACGGCTCATTCAACGGTTATCAGACTGACATGACACGTGTCTGGGCAGTGGGTGAAATACCGGAGTTCGCACGTAAAGCACATCAATGCTCCATTGATATTCTACGTGAGTGTGAAAAGATCGGGCTTCCGGGTACCCCTGTGGCTGACCTTTACCATAAGGCAATGGAAATTGTAGAGGGCGAAAACTTGAAAGAATATTTTATGGGTCATCGCCAACAGGCATCATTCATTGGTCACGGTGTGGGCATCGAGCTGAATGAAATGCCCGTGGTCACTCCTCGCAGCAAGGATTATCTTGAAGAGAATATGACAATAGCCCTTGAGCCGAAATTTGTAATTCCCGGAGTAGGTGCCGTAGGAGTAGAAAATACTTATGTGGTCACCCCCGAGGGATTGAAGTCAATCACTATCTTCCCGGAAGGGATTCAGGAACTTTAAAACATATTATTCAAATAAATGAATCTTAAAGAAGATCTCTCCCACCCCATATTCAAGACTATCGGTGAAATTGCCGATTCTTTAGGCAGGGAGGTCTATGTGGTCGGTGGTTTCGTCCGCGACCTCTTTCTGCGTCGCCATTCAAAGGATTATGATTTTGTCACCGTAGGCTCAGGCATCGAGCTTGCACAGGCTGTGGCGGCACATCTCGGACCTAAAGCCAAATTATCGGTATTTCCCAATTATGGTACAGCCCAGGTGAAATACCGGGACCTTGAACTGGAATTTGTAGGAGCACGCCGGGAATCCTATAAACGGGATTCCCGCAATCCGATCGTAGAGAATGGAACTCTTGACGATGATATGCAGCGACGTGACTTCACAATCAACGCTATGGCGATTTGCCTCAATAAAGATAGGTTCGGTGAACTGGTGGATCCTTTCAACGGCTTGATTGATCTATACAGTGGGGTCATACGTACTCCTCTTGATCCCGATATTACTTTCTCCGATGATCCGTTGAGAATGTTACGTGCTATACGCTTCGCTTCCCAGCTTTACCACGTGGATAATCCCGGTGATAATGTTATGGAATATAGTGAAGTTGTTGAGAAAGGTCGTCCTTTCAGGATTGCTACAGAGACCTTTGACGCCATCAAGAAAAATGCCGGACGTATGGAAATTATAACTCGTGAACGCATTAATGATGAATTGTCGAAGATTATGCGTTCTCCGCGTCCATCAGTAGGTTGGCGACTGCTTGATATGTCTCAACTGCTGACCTATGTTTTTCCTTCTCTGATTCCTCTTAAAGGTGTTGAGATGAAGGAGGGTCGTGGACATAAGGACAATTTCTACCATACAATTCAAGTGGTGGATAATGTGGCGCAACGCTCCGACAACGAATGGCTACGTTGGGCTGCTTTGCTTCACGACATTGCCAAACCGACAACTAAGAAATACGATTCTCGTCTTGGCTGGACCTTCCATAACCACAATTTCATCGGTGAGAAGATGGTGCCCAGAATTTTCAGGGAAATGAAATTGCCTCTCAATGAGAAGATGAAATATGTGGCAAAATTGGTTGGACTTCATA
>CAMWIF010000243.1 GCA_947174225.1 uncultured Porphyromonadaceae bacterium
GTCCTGCACCGGCAGAGAGTTACTGTTGAAATAAACCATATTCTGGATATTCTCCACACCGGCACCGATGGTTGTCTTCGTCCAGGGAATGAGAAGTTCACCCTCCACGCGATATGTGCGTGTTTTGCCAAAATCATTTTTCCACGCAAAGTGGTTGGAGATGTAATTCTGGAGAAGATATGGCTGTGCAACATTCCTGAATTCCCCCTTGGCAGTGATTTTTACGGAGTCGCCGAAGAGTTTGAAGCGTGTGTTGACGCTACCGTCAAGTTCAAGGTCACCTATTACGTCGCCAACGAGACCGAAGCGGGCACTTGCCGCATATTTCAAGATGGAGCCTTTATCTTTGTTAAGGCGACCACCTACCCATAGAAGATTTCTTACGGATGTAGGCGCCACATAGAAATTTTCCGGCAGTGGAGTGAGTTGTTCGATCTCCGTTTCCGACAATTCCGGCTGATGAAAATAGGTGGCTTGTTTATATCGCTGTGTCTGATAGGAGATGTAGGCAGATAGCCCGAACTTTGCCCATCTCTGAAATCCTTCGATAAGCTCCACGCCAACGGAGTTGGTCATCTGAATTAGATAGGTATAATCAAGTGTACCTGTTGGATCAAGATATGTATTTTGCCAGAAATCTTTTCCCTGAGACACATTATCGTTGCGGAACATATGACGACGATGCTGAAGATCGAAGGAATATATAAGTCGTGTCACCGGCACATATTCCTCACGGGTCAGAGTGTCATTGACCTCAACAGATTTCCAAAATCCCATTTTATATGCGTGGGTCATAAACAATTCGTCGCCATTGACCCTTGAATGTGCACCTGTAAGGCGTGTGGGAATACTTTTCGGATCAATCTTGGTGACACCTCCTTGAAGTTCCGCCGGATCGGTGATATAAAGGTCATTGGTAATACCACCGTTCTCTTTGTTAAGGAAATTGAAATGATTATAGAATGCCTGAAGCTCATACCGGTCGCCCATATAATATGTAGAGAAGCCGAAAGCAAAGTCTTTTACAGCCTGGGCTTCGTAGGCACCTTTGGAGTAGTTATAATCCATTGTGGCTCCAACTCCTATGCGTCTATTGACGTTTCCGGCAAAATCCACTTGCAGACGGTCCTTATGGTTATAGTCATTTCCTCCGAATTTGTAGGATAGGATAGTGGTGGGCACATAGACATTGTAGAACTTCTGCCTTTTGAATGTAGGAATCCAGGCATCGAGAGCATCTTGAAAAAAGAACGTAGCTCGGCGAGGACGACTCAAATAAAGCAAGTTGATACCCTCTGCACCAATGGTTCCGGTGGAAGCATAGGCATCAGATACCATGGTCGGGATAGTCGTGCGCTGGAAATTATAGGTAAGGGTGTCAAGCACGCTCTCCACATGGTCACCTAACGGAAATGTCAATGTCCACGCACTGCCTTCGCGTATTGTGTCAGGCTGAGTAGAAGAATGTTGGGCTGCCTGATTGTTGGGGGTGTTAACACCTCTCCGAGAAAGTGTCTGACCTCCCGGCTGAGAAAAAGCTACCGCAAAATAAACCAATGCGGCGCAAAATAGAAATGCTCGTTTCGCAAACATAATGCGAAGTTAGCAAATAATTGGCTAATTTCCAATTTTTCGGGGAATTGTGAAAATTTTACTCCCTTTTGTGAAAGTGGTATACCATATATGTTTACTAATTTTGCAATACAAAATAATAGACGAATGAATTATGAGATACGGAATGGTAAAAATGCTGCTTATTGGATTGTGTTCATTATTGGGAATGAATTCGTGTGGAGCAGCCTCAAATAAAACAGAAGAAACTAAAAATACAAATACCGAAATGAATACAGACGGAAAGAAACTTGTTGTGTTTTTCTCACATACCGGTGAGAATTACAACGTAGGGTATATTGAAAAAGGGAATACACATATCATCGCTGATATGGTTGCTGATGCAGCCGGTGCGGACATTTTTGAAATTGTTCCGGAAAAAGGTTATCCCAAAGATAGTTACAACGAGTGTATTGATATAGCTAAAAAGGAACTTCAAGCCGATGTGCGCCCGGCAATAAAGGGAGATGTGAAGGTCGAAGATTATGATGTGATCTTCATCGGCTATCCTAACTGGTGGGGTAATCCTCCTATGTGTGTTTATACTTTTATAGAAAAGCACGATTGGACCGGAAAGACAGTCATACCTTTCATTACGCATGAAGGCAGTGGTATGGGTGGCACTGATCGTAAAATCGCAGCAGAATGTAAAGGTGCCAATACTTTGACCGGTAAGGGACTTGCTATACAGGGTAAGGTTGCTCAGGAAAATCAAGCGGCTGCACAGAAGAGCGTTGAAAAATGGCTAAATAATCTTGGGATAACAAAATAATCAAAAAAATATGAAAACAGTAAAACTTAGCAACGGCGTTGAGGTGCCGCAGATTGGTTACGGAGTCTATCAGGTAGATCCGGCTGAATGTGAAAGATGTGTAAGCGATGCGCTCAAAGTAGGCTATCGTATGATTGACACTGCTCAGGCATATCATAATGAAGAGGGCGTAGGAGCTGCAATAGTGAAAAGCGGGATTCCTCGTGAAGAACTTTTCATTGTTTCAAAAGTTTGGATCTCAAACTACGGATATGAAAAAGCAAAGGCATCAATCGAAGAAAGCTTACGTAAACTCGGCACTGACTACATTGACCTGATGCTGCTACATCAGCCGTTCTGCGACCGTTATGGCGCATACCGTGCTCTTGAAGAGGCATACAAGGAGGGTAAACTCCGTGCAATCGGTGTCAGCAATTTCTATCCTGACCACCTCATTGATCTCGCAAGCAATGTAGAGATTCCGCCAATGGTAAATCAGGTTGAGACCCATGTGTTCGACCAGCAGATACAGGCACAGAAGTATATGGAGGAACTTGGTTGCCAAATTATGTCGTGGGGACCGCTTGCCGAAGGACGTAATAATTTCTTTACCAATCCTGTGCTTGAGGCAATCGGTAAGAAGTATGGTAAAAGCGTGGCACAGGTGGCACTCCGTTGGCTCATTCAGCGTGGTGTGATAATCATACCTAAGTCTGTCCACATTGAGCGTATGGAGCAGAATCTCGACATCCTTGACTTCACACTCAGCGACGAGGAGATGGCAGAGATTGCCAAGCTCGACACCGGCAAGAGTCTCTTCTTCGACCATCACGACGGAGAAGTGACCAAGATGTTTATGGGCTGGAGATAAAAGAAATGTCAAATCTGAGGCTATGGGGCTGTAGTGAGTGTCATAGCCTCTTTTTGTGTTATAAAATTCAGACAGTGTTAATTTTTCGCACCGGCAGTTCTGAATTTCGCAGGGGACATACCTATATGTTTCACACAGAAACGGCTGAAGTAACTCAAAGATGAGAAATTCATTTCATCAGCAATCTGAGAAATTGATAGTTCGCTATTTTTGAGATATTCTAATGTAATTGTCGTGGCTGCATTGTTGATATGAGTTGACACGCTGGTACCGGTCACACGCTTTATAGTGTCGGACAGATACTTGGGTGTTACATTAAGTTGTTCGGCATAATGTGACACCTCTCTTTGTGTCTTGGGTCTTCCACCCTCTATCAGCGCAAAGAACTGTGTGGTAATATAGCCTACCCGGTCGGTGGTAAGAATGTTGTCGTTAGTCTTGGCATGAAAATCAAACAGGTCATAGACCATAGTCTGTAACAAGCTTCCCATCAACTCCTGATAGAAGCGATGGTCGGTGTTGTAAATCCTCTTCCTGATATTGTCAAGGTCTGTTCTGAAGCGCGATGCGTCAATGTCTGATACCTTGATTATGGGATTTTCAAACAGGCTGATACATCCTTGAATTGCATAATTGTTGGCCGGTAAAAGATTATGCAGAAACTTATCGGGAGCGGCAATATATTCACATCTGAAACTTTCATCAGCAGTGATAGAAGAAACCATCTGAGGCCGTGATATTACTGCAATATTATTGCCTGACATCCTGAAAAGACGGTCATTATAGGTGAAACTACCTGTCCCACCGTTGCAAATAAGATGTACGATACAGTCATAAAATGCCGGAGAACTTATGATTTCAAAGTTATCGGAGTAGACTATCATTTCGTGTAAATTCCTTGCCATAATGCAAATTTAATACAATTAGTGGAATTGTGCAAGTTTTAGCGGTGAAATGAAAAGTAATAAAAGGAGCAAATGCTGTAATTTTGCGTTATAATAATAAAAGGAAACAATAATAAAAAATCAGTAAAGATATGAATAACAGAATAGAAGACCGCGTAATGCTCAAGGATCTTGTTGACCGTTACGCTACAGAAAGTGACAAAAACAATCAGGACTATTATGTCGAGATATTCCGCCCTGACATCAAGCTGAAAGTCTATTTCGGTGACAAGCTCGGAATGGACATCACTTCAGTAAGCGACATGATAGCCCAATATAAGGCTTTCGGCGCAGCCAAGGCATCGTTTCATCAGAACGGGCAGCAGGTAGTGGATTTTGTTGACGACACTCATGCAACAGGTATCTGCTATGCTATCGCCACCCTTGTTACAGAGGAGGATGGAAAAGACAAGCTCACTTTCCACGCTGTGCGTTACTATGACAAATATGTCAAGGTGGATGGTCGCTGGTGGATTGCAGAACGTAACCAGTATTTCGTCTAC
>CAMWIF010000244.1 GCA_947174225.1 uncultured Porphyromonadaceae bacterium
AAATTCACGCAGGTTTGGAATCGGGAGAGATTGACATTATCGTAGGCACGCACGCACTGATAGAAGACACTGTGAAATTTCATCGTCTCGGTTTGGCAGTGATAGATGAGCAGCACCGCTTTGGAGTGGCACAGCGTGCAAGGATGTGGAAGAAGAATGAGGTAGCTCCCCACGTGCTTGTGATGACAGCCACACCTATACCACGCACACTCGCTATGACTGTATATGGCGATTTGGAAGTGTCGGTGATTGACGAGTTACCTCCGGGACGAAAACCGATAACCACATTGTTGCGCTATGACTCCAACCGCAGTGAGGTAGACCGTCTTATTTATTCGCAACTTAGGGAGGGACGCCAAGTCTATATAGTTTACCCTCTTATAGAGGAGAATGACAAATTAGACCTCAAGAGCCTTCAGGAGGGTTATGAGCGCACTTGTGACACTTTCCCAAGTTTCCGTGTTTGCTTTGTTCACGGTAAGATGAAGCCGGCTGAGAAAGATTGCCAGATGGATCTCTTTGTGAGGGGAGAGGCACGGATTATGGTAGCCACTACTGTGATAGAGGTGGGTGTCAACGTGCCCAATGCTTCGGTGATGGTGATTGAGAACGCGGAGAGGTTCGGACTTTCGCAGCTTCATCAGTTGAGGGGGCGCGTAGGACGCGGTGCCGACCAGAGCTACTGCGTGCTTATGGGTAAAGCTAATTCCGGGATAGATACCAAGAAGCGTCTCAATATAATGACAGAGACCACTGACGGTTTCCTGATTTCCGAAGCCGATATGAAAATAAGGGGTCCCGGCGATATGGAGGGTACTCAGCAGAGCGGCTTGGCGTTTAATCTGAAGGTTGCCGACTTGGCACGCGACGGTCAGATACTATCGCGGGCACGGGAGGTGGCAAAGGCTATCTTACGTGGCACCCCGCAGCTCCTTGCCCAAGGCTGCACACCTACCGAACAGCAGAATGGTGAGCTTGAACCGATAGCCCTGAGCACAGAGTCAGCAGCGATAATGGCTAATGAACTGAGATTGCGCTTCGCCCGCACAGTCGATTGGTCTCAGATCTCTTAACCAATCCGGTCGATTGGTCTCAAATCTCTTAATCAAAAGCGGAGGTGAGTTTGTTATAGAGATATGAGAGAGAAAGAATTTTTACCGGCGGTGAAAGACCGCCTCGGCATAGAGCAGCTTAATGAAATGCAGCTCAAAATGATGGCTCAGGCTTCTGAGCCGCGTGATATAATCCTGTTGTCCCCCACCGGCAGCGGCAAGACGCTTGCGTTCACCCTTCCTGTGATGAAGCTTATGAAGCCTTCTACGGGGCGTGTGCAGTGTGTAGTGATAGCTCCTTCGCGTGAGCTTGTGATGCAGATTGCAGGCGTGATGAGGGAAGTGGGACGCGATTTTAGGGTCGTTGCCTTGTATGGTGGGCATAATGTGGAAGATGAGGTCAATAGCCTGAAGGTTGTGCCAGACATTATCGTTGCCACCCCGGGCAGACTCCTTGACCACGCTGTGCGACGTAACGTTGACCTCCTTCCGGTGAGAATGTTGGTGCTCGATGAGTTTGACAAATCACTTGAATTAGGCTTCGAAGAGGAAATGGAGAAGCTTGTCAAGAGGATGAAGAATGTAAGTCGCTATATCCTCACCTCTGCCACTAAGGCTGATGTCTTACCCGAATTTCTGAAGCTCGATAATCCCGTCACCCTTAATTTTGTTGGGGAAAACAAGGCTTTGAAGGAACGTATGAGGGTGCATCGTGTTGACTCTGATGGTAAGGATAAACTCGAAACCCTTCTTAGCCTTCTGCATAATATAAACGAGAATCCCGTTCCGGAGAAATCAATAATATTTGTAAATCATAGGGAGAGCGCGGAGCGTGTGGCTGATTACCTTAAGAAGCACGGTGTTGATGCTGTGTTATATCACGGGGCACTTGATCAGCGTGAGCGCGAAACAGCTGTGGCTCTCTTCAACAATGGCAGTCGCCCGGTACTCGTAGCCACTGACCTTGCAGCGCGTGGACTCGACATAGAGAAAGTGGCATCTGTGATTCATTATCATCAGCCTCTCACTCCGGAGGCTTACACTCACCGTAACGGACGAACCGCACGTGTAGAGGAGGAGGGTGATGTATATGTATTGGTAGGTCCGGAAGAGGATGTTAAGGAATTTGTGGATTTCGATGATACGCGCCATCTCGACTCGTCGCGACAGAGTAATCTCCGAAGCGGATACACCACGCTCTATGTAGGCGGAGGTAAGAGAGAGAAAGTGTCGCGTGGTGATATTTTAGGGTTCCTGATAAAGGAGGGTAACCTTGATTCCTCACAGATAGGGAAGATAAACGTATACGACCACTATGCCCTTGTGGCAGTTAAAGACGAGGCGGTAGCCAAACTGCTCCAAGCTATTTCCGGCAAGAAACTAAAAGGTGAGAAACGCCGAATCACCCCTCTTAAATAATTGCCGCATAACCACCTGAAATAATTATAGAAATAACTTTGATATTAGGCTGTAGTGTACTCGGATTGCATTGCAGCCTTTCTTTTTAGATCCGAATCAGTAGGTAGCTATATGCTGACGCGAGGTGTAAAGCTACCGAGACTTAACTATACAAGAAGAGCACCAAGAAATTTCTTGATGCTCTTCTTGTATAGTTGTTGATAAGGTGATTTTACAATGATATGGTTTTATTTATCTTACGATAACTTTTGCAGATTCATTGCCTCTGGTGACGATGTAGAAGCCGGGAGCTACAGAGGTGCGGAATCCGGTAGCCTTACCCACATAGCGTCCTGCGGAAGTGTAGATGCGCACGTTGTCAGTGTTGCCGCTGATTGTGATCACGCCCTTACCGCCGAGGATAGAAGCCTTATTAGTGTTGTCAGCCTGGAGGCTCTTAACTGCGGAGTAGTCGTAAGTCGGTGATTTAGCCACACACGCATTCTCCACATAGCCGAATTTCTTATTGAGAATCATCGGGACAACACGGTAGTTGTTGAGGTTGGTTACGTCGGAAAGTTCGATCTCGGTTGAGAAATGGTAGGTGGTGCCCGGAGTAATCACCTCAGGAAGAGAACCCTCAATGGGTGTGGGGTGAGAACAGTTGCGTGCCACGTCGTCGAAGATGAGATTCACATACTTACCCATATTCTCAAATCCAAAGGCAGTGCCGGGATCTTCGCCACTGAAATAGTTGGTCTGGCGATAGGGTCCTACGCCATCCTCTACCACTGTGTAAGCCATAGCATAGTTTCCGGCTTCGTCAGCAATTGAGAATTCCATATCCACATCAAGTTTGATGGTCTTATTATCGTCTGATACAGATGTCACTGTGGCTTTAATCTCGCCTAATGCGGGTATGTCAGCTACAGTTTCCAACTGGTATTCCAGCTCTTCCGGAATGGGATATACATCCTGTATCCAATTCCTGTTAAAGAAAGAGGAGGGATAGCCGGCAATATTCGGCTCGAACGGTGCATAGGCGTGACCCTCTTCGAGCACATCCATAGGATCCGCATAGTGCATAGCAATGCCGATAGCATCCTCTTCACAGTTTTCGGCAAGCCAGTGCATGCCTACATAGCCCATCGGACAGTTGCCACACCATGTTCCTGTAGCCTC
This sequence comes from uncultured Porphyromonadaceae bacterium, assembly GCA_947174225.1. Taxonomy (GTDB): domain Bacteria; phylum Bacteroidota; class Bacteroidia; order Bacteroidales; family Muribaculaceae; genus Lepagella. The sequence goes on from CAMWIF010000244.1 coordinate 3,633, forward strand.
TTCCACTACGTTGTTCTTATGATAACCGTCGGCGAGAGATAATATGGTGCCTTCAAATGCAGCGTCGGCGTTGTTGGCAGCTCCGTTGTTGAGATAGGGTAGGGTGATGGTGTAGTCAGAATAACCCTCTTTTAACGGTGCCTCGAAATCTACGACTAACACGCCATATTCATTATAAGCCATAGGTGTGGGAATAAGGCTCCAGTCGTAATCGTAATTCAAGACAGTGGAATTGATTATTTGTTTTGAGCCGTCGCCATATTCAAGACATACATCCACTGAATCAACAACGTCTGCACCGAGATTCTTCACATACATCAGTGCCTGAAGTGTTTCTGTCGGAGCAACGAATGTGGGCATATAAACGTCGTCGAAATCAACGATGTTTGTGGGAAGATTGTCACCGCTGATATTAAGACGGATAGCAGCATTGCCAAAGAGGTCGGCGAGATCGCGCCATGCGGGTTCGTCGGCATAGATATATTCACCTTCCATATCCATATCTGTGACGGTGGTATAGATTAGATTGGTATTCGGCACCTCAGGATAACCGTAGTCGGTAACGAATCCATAGTCATCAGAATATTCCTCTCCTTCCTCTTCCAAGACATTAAGCTCATATGTGATGCCTACGTAGAAAGGTTTACCCTCCTCAATAATATAGGGAGAGTCAAGAGCCACGGATGTCCAGGTGAAGGCAATATCGTTAAATTTGCCTTTAGCTTCAGCAAAATGTTCTCCGTTCAGGTCGTAGGCAAGCCAGACAGTGACCGATTCAATATCGTTGCCATATTCCCAGTTCTCCTCATCCAATATAGTGACATTGGCAGGAGTGCCCACAAGAATAGCGTTTACACTTGCGCCCGCAAATGTCTCGGCATCGGCTTCAGCTACTCTGATTGCCTGATTTACAGTGAAGGTCTCAAGCTGGAACGCATTGTAGGGATTTTCGCAATAGCCCCAATCCATATGGAGTTGGCTGTCTCTTGTTTTAGCCGGCGCGATGTGGCGTGCGGATTTCAACTCCAAGTCGC
>CAMWIF010000245.1 GCA_947174225.1 uncultured Porphyromonadaceae bacterium
CTTAACTGAATTCTACCATGAAACGACTTAAAGATATTTTGTACGCAGCTTTGGGCGTGATTATGCTGACAGCCTGCGGCACGGAACGCCAAATGGCATCTAACGCTGATTTCGTCAATCCTTACATCGGCACAGCCAACAGCGAGACAAAAGCTGCCGGTCTCTTCGGTAAAGGCACCGAAGAGATGGGACAGACACTGCCTGCAGTTTTAGTGCCTCACGGTATGAATTTCTGGACTCCCCAGACACGCGACACAGAGCAGAAATGTGTGGCTCCCTATTATTATGCCGACTCCTTACTTCAAGGTTTCCGCAATTCCCATTGGATTGTGGGTGGCTGCACACAGGATTATGGGTCGATGACACTTATGCCTCTGTACGGCAAGCTACGTACTACCCCGGAGGGACGTGCCACCATTTTCGACCACGCTGAAGAGGAGGTAAGTCCTTATGAATATACCGTAACCCTACCTGATGAAGGGATACAAGCTGCAATGACAGCTACCTCACGGGCAGCCATATTCCGATTCACCTATTCGAAAGCGGGCGAAAGCTATCTCGTGGTCAATCCCAACAGCGATGAAGGACAAGGATATATGGAGATAGACCTTGCTGCACGTCAGATTAGAGGGTATAATCCCGTACACCGCATTTACCAGGGTTGGGGTGAATCGGCAGGATTCGCAGGATATTTCGTATTGGAATGGCCCGAATCGCTCACCGTCACCACTTCCGGCACATTCAAAGGGGATGACATCTACGCTGGAGAAGATAAAATCTCCAATGCCCCGGGTATAGGTGCCTATATCTCCTTCAACGTAGGGAAAGATGAAACTATCACTGTGAAAGCTGCCTCCTCGTTTACCGGTATGGCAGGGGCATTGGCTAATCTTAAAGCGGAGATACCTGGCTTCGACTATGAAAAGACCCGTTCTGACCTTGAAGATGTGTGGCGTCAACATCTCTCATCCATTGAGATTGGAAATGCGCAGGAGGTAGACAAGATAAAATTTTATAGTGCCATGTACCGTGCCTCTTTCCTGCCTCATGCCATTAATGATGCCGACGGTTCCTATCCCGCCTTCTCAAAAGGTACACCCATAATGAAAATGCCTGAGGGACACGATTATTACGAAGATTTCAGTATGTGGGACACCTATCGTGCCTTGCATCCGCTTCTCAACATCCTCTATCCTACACGCAGCGGAGACATGATGCAGTCTCTCGTGCTGAAATATGAGCAAGGAGGATGGCTACCGATATTCCCCTGCTGGAACAGCTATACCGCTGCAATGATTGGAGACCACAGCATAGCTACCTTGGCAGATGCGTATATTAAAGGGGTAAAGGGCTTTGATATTAACAAAGCTTATGAGGCAATGCGTCATAACGCTTTTGACACACCCGATAATATCGAAGACTACCGTAACGGAATGGGTCGCCGTGCTCTGAAATCCTATTTGCAATACGGATACATCCCTGTGGAAGACAGTGTACCCGACGCATTCCACAAAAAGGAGCAGGTGTCGCGCACACTCGAATACGCATTCGATGATTTCGCTCTGGCACAGGTGGCAGAAAAACTCGGCAAGACATCTGATTATGATATTCTGATGAGTCGGGCAGAAAATTGGCGCAATGTGATTGATCCAAAGACAGGATATGCTACCCCCCGCAAAGCCGACGGTAGCTTTATCCCTACTGACCCATTCACATTTTCAAAGCACATAACTGAGGGTGTGCCTTGCCACTACACGTGGTATGTCCCCCATGATCAGGAAGGGCTGATAGAAGTGCTTGGCGGTGAAAAGAAATATGCCGAAAAACTCGACTCAATGTTTACCCAGCGACGCCATTGGCACGGTAATGAGCCGTGTCATCAGATACCTTGGCTTTTCTCATACGTAGATCGTCCTGAAAAGACAGCGAAATATGTGCGTCATATTATGGAGACAGAGTATCTTGACTCTCCGGGTGGTTTGTCAGGCAATGACGATGCCGGACAAATGTCAGCGTGGTATATATTCGCTGCTCTCGGTTTCTATCCCGTCTGCCCCGCTTCTCCGTATTATGTGCTCGGCACTCCCCTTTTTGAGCACATTGAGATAAACCTTGAGAACGGCAATAAATTTGTGATAGAAGCTCCGGGCGCATCCAAGGATAACTATGAAGTAGAGAGCATAATCCTCAATGGAAAGCCACTTGATGGTTTCCTCCTCTCCCATTCCGATCTAATGAACGGCGGCACTCTCCGCTTTAATCTTAAGTAGTTTAAAGTTCAGAGTTTAAAATGCCCTAAACCATAAACACTAAACACTAAGCTATGAAATCTCTATATTTGCCTCTTCTGCTACTGCTTGGAGCGTGTACAGGAAATAACAACAATCACGTTTACAATATAACCGACTTTGGAGCCAAACCCGGTCAACCTACCGATAATGCTACAGCAATACAGAAAGCTATCGATAAATGTTCTGAAGCCGGGGGAGGAACAGTGCTTGTTCCTGCCGGAGAATGGTTTATGACAGGACCAATCCAATTGAAATCATATGTAAACCTTCATCTGGAGCCTAACTCACAACTTATCGCCAATCCCGACGAGAGTCTTTATACCGAGAGTGCTTTCGGTGAGAACCGTGGTGAGGGCATGATGTGGATCTCTGCCAAGGATGTTAAAAATGTATCAATTACTGGCACAGGGACTATCGACGGCAACGGTGTCGCCTTTATGGGAGCGGAATTGGACGATTCATACGAGCTTAAACCGGTAACCGACTTCGACCCGCGTCCACACGTGCTGACAATTATAAATGGTGAAAAGATCAATATATCTGATGTCACTATCCGCAATAGTGCGTACTGGACTGTGCATCTTGTAGGTTGCTATGACGTGGCTATTTCAGATATATCGCTTCTTAATAATCTAAAAATACGCAACGGAGACGGTATCGACATTGACCACTCCAAGAAAGTGCGCATAGCCAACTGCTTCATTGAAAGTGGCGATGACTGTATCTGCCTGAAGAATCGCCGTGAATATGAGCAATACGGTTCTTGCCATGACGTGACCGTGAGCAACTGCATTATGACCTCACGTTCCTGTGCCGTGAAGATCGGTTCGGAGAATATGGACAGCATTTACCACGTGGTCTTTGACAATTGCATCATCCGCGACAGCAACCGTGGGATAGGCATACAGAACCGCGATGAGGGCACCGTGACTGATGTCTCCTTCTCCAATATGCACGTCGATTGCCACCTCTTCTCCGATGTATGGTGGGGCAAATCAGAACCGATTTATGTGACTTCCTATCCGAGAGCTGTGGGTAATCATAAAGATGCCGGTTGGCGTTTCCCGAAAGGAGCTACCAAAGGGGCTTGTGGCGAGGTTAGCCGTATACGTTTCAATAACATCTATGCCACTTCGGAAAATGGTGTGTTTGTAGGGGGTGATACCCCGGACAAGGTAAACCATATCACTTTCAACAATGTGAACATCGACCTTGTAAAGACTACCGACTATCCCGGTATGGTCTACGACCTTCGCCCTCGTGACGGTGAAGGATTCCTAAATACGCCCACTTTCGGATTCTATATAGCAGATGCGTCTGACATCGACTTCCAAAACTGCTCTGTAAACCTCATCAGTTTCCCGAAACAGAATTACGGAGGCCTTAAAACTCCCTCAAAATGAAACCGTCCCTTATCCTTTCCCTGTTTCTCATCCTACTACCGGGAATAACCTGTGCAATCAGTCCTCGCGACATAAAGCGTGAATTCAAGACCGCACCCGGTAAGTCAGGTGGTATATATTATGCATATCCCTATACCACCGACTCCATACCGGATTTTCCTGAAGGATACGAACCAGTATATGTATCACATTATGGTCGCCACGGCTCACGCTGGGCAATAAATGAGAAGCAATACCCTCTTATATTGGATATACTTGCAGAGCAGCAACAACGTGGAAATCTTACTTCAGAAGGTGAGGAGGTAATGCGCAAGGTGAAAGCCATAGCCGATCACGCCAAAGGCCACGCCGGAGAACTTTCCCCCTTGGGACAACGGCAGCATAAGGGCATTGCGGAGCGTATGATGCGTCGCACTCCGGAACTTTTTACCGACTCAGCAAACATATCTGCTTTATCATCTATCGTGCCACGCTGCATCATCAGTATGTCGGCGTTCACAGAGCGACTTAAAGAACTTAATCCATCGCTTCAAATTGCTCGCAGTGCCTCGCCGGGTGATATGGATTTCATAGCTTACAGCACCCCTGAGGCGCGTAAGGTAGCTGCCGATTCTCTCGGTTGGCGAGCCGACCATAAGAAATTCCGCGAAAAGATTGTGCCGCAGGAACGGCTTATGAAAGTGATTTTTAAGGAGAGCCCGACACTTGAAGACCCGGTGCTTTTCCTTAAAACACTACATGACATAGCCGTAACCACACAGAATGTTGATCTCGATGTAGATCTGCTTTCCCTATTCACAACCGACGAACTTTTCGCTTTCTGGCAAGCCCTCAACTACAATATGTATGTGCGCCACGCTAACTCTCCGGAAGGGAAAAGAGCCGGAATGTACTCTGCCCGCTCCCTGCTCGACGACATCATTAATCGAGCCGATAAAGCCTTATCT
>CAMWIF010000246.1 GCA_947174225.1 uncultured Porphyromonadaceae bacterium
AAGGGTGCTTTCATAACCAAAGCGACTGCCCAACTGATGCGAGACCTTGGTTCGATACCCTCTCCGCACAACTCATTCCTCCTTAACATAGGCTTGGAGACACTTCATCTCCGTGTGCCACGCCATTGTGAGAACGCACAGAAAGTGGCTGAATGGCTTGAGAAGCATCCGAAAGTTAGTTGGGTTAATTACGCCGGTTTGCCGGGTAATAAGTATTATGAGCTGGCTAAGAAACAGATGCCCAACGGTACCTGCGGTGTGATTTCATTCGGTCTGAAAGGTACACGTGAAGATGCGATAGAGTTTATGGATAAACTGAAATTCATCTCGATTGTGACACATGTGGCAGATGCCCGCACCTGCGTGCTTCATCCGGCAAGCCATACACATCGTCAGCTCACCGACGAGCAGCTGCGTGAGGCTGGTGTGGCTCCCGACCTTGTGCGTCTCTCCATAGGCATCGAAGATGTGGAAGATATAATCGAAGCTCTTGATCAGGCTCTTAAATAAATCTTAAATTCAAATATATGAAACTGTTTGGAAAATTCCGTTCACTATGTGGGGGTATGATGCTCGTAGCTTGCACGTTTTCAGCATGGAGCGCAACCCCTAAGTACATATTCTATTTTATCGGCGACGGCATGGGTGTAGCACCGGCTATGGCAGCTGTGACCTATGCACGCAATGTGCTCGGTCAGGAGGAATTGCCGTTGATGATGACCTTTCCTTATACCGGATTGGCACTCACATATTCCGCAAGCTCCGATGTGACTGATTCTGCGGCTGCCGGAACTGCCCTTGCCACAGGCTACAAGACCAACAACAGTATGCTTGGCATGACTCCCGACAGTGTGCCGGTATATTCGATAGCAAAGACCTTCAAAGATGCGGGCTATGGTGTGGGACTCGTGACAAATGTCGCTGCTGACGATGCCACTCCCGGAGCCTTCTATGCCCATGTGCCCAAGCGTTACTATTCAGATCAGATCGACCGTCAGTTTATCGACTCCAAATTCGATTTCCTTGCCGGAGCGGCTCTGACCGGACTGTATGACCGCGATGGCAAGTCGAACGGTATCATAGAGGAATATGAGAAGAACAATATCAAGATTATACATTCTCCGAAAGATGTTGACCTGTCGAAACGTATGGTTCTGCTTCAAGAGAATCCTTTCCAGAGCGGCAATACCGGTTATATGATTGATTCGATACCGGGAATGATGACGCTTCCGGAGATGACACAGGCTTGTCTTGACTATCTCACCCAGAAGACTCCCGACGGCTTCTTTATGATGGTGGAGGGTGGCAACATCGACCATGCCCTTCACGGCAACGATGCCCTGACCACCATAACCGAAATATATAACTTCAACAACGCGCTTCAGCTCGCATATAATTTCTTGCAGACACATCCGGAGGAGACTCTTATCGTAGTGACAGCCGACCATGACACCGGTGGTATCTCTGTGGGCAATAATCCGAATGGCTATGTGGCTCATTTCGACGTCCTCAAACATCAGAAGATGTCGAAGGAGATGTTTTCGGATGTGTGTAAGAATCTGCTGAAAAACGGCAACCCCGGTGGTTGGCCCGCTATGCAGCAGTTGCTTGGTGAGAAATTCGGCTTCGGAAAGGAAGTGCCTCTCACAGATGCTGAGATGGGGGCGTTGGAGAAACTTTACCGCCAAGTATTTGAGGAGAAGAGCGGTGAGGATGAGAAGTCGCTCTACAACGATTTCAATGCCTTTGCCTCGGCAGTGTTCCGTACACTCTCCAACAAGGCAGCCGTGGGTTGGACTACAGGACACCACACCGGTAATCCTGTGGGAGTGTATTCCGTGGGAGCGGGTGCAGAAAACTTCTCGCGTGTGTTCAATAATATAGAGCTACCGGGAGTGATACTCAAGACTGCCGGATTCTGACGGCAAACGTTTGGCAGGTCACACAAACGTATATGTAAAAGAAAAGAGCCGCATGGATTCCATGTGGCTCTTCTTTTGGGTTATATACTGATTGTCAGTCTTATCAATAATAGTTCAGGTTAATAATTGTCGGGTTTAATCTCGAAGTATGCCTCAGGATGCTTGCATACGGGGCAAATCTTCGGAGCTGACTTGCCGAAATGGATATGTCCACATTCACGGCACATCCACATACGGTCGTTGTCACGTGAGAACACGATACCTTCCTCAATATTCTTGAGAAGTTTGCGGTAACGCTCCATATGAGTACGCTCTATTTCGCCTACTCTCTTGAAAAGACGGGCGATGTCGCTGAAACCTTCCTCCTCGGCAACTGCTGCAAAATCCTTATACATATCCTCATACTCATATTCCTCACCGGCAGCGGCATCTGTAAGATTTACGGGTGTCGGGGGTATTCCTCCGTCGTGGAGAAGTTTAAACCAGATCTTGGCGTGAGTATGTTCGTTGTGAGAGGTCTCCTCGAAAATAGCGCCGATTTGCTCGTAACCGTCTTTCTTAGCCTGCTTGGCATAGAATGAATACTTCACGGCAGCCTGGCTTTCGCCGGCAAACGCCAGACGCAGACACTCTTCAGTTTTTGATCCTTTAAGTTCCATAGTCTTTTCCGGAATTTTGAAATTTGATAAAGTAATGAGAAGTCCTGAAGCGGGCGACTCTTCTTATTATTATCTCCTAAGAAAGGAGAAACGGGTTAGTATGTAATTTTGTTTTGGCGTTGTTGGAGGAGAGGAAAGCGATAATTCGGAATGCCCTTAGAGATAGAGGCTCTTGGAAGTGATTAGAGTGAGCGCTCAATCATATCCTCAAGCTGGCTTACGGTCTTTTTGCCGCTCTCTCTCATAAGCTCCTGACCCTCTTTGAATACAATCCAAGTTGGGTATTCTTCAAGACGGTATGTCACTTTAAGCTTTCCGTGGGGGTCATCGGCACGCACTACATTTGCTTTGTCTGTGTATTTTGCCTTTACCTCTTCGGTAAGATATTTGACATCAACGGCATCCTGACTGCCATGGTGAAGGAACACTACGAGTGTAGGAATAGATTCTTTTATTTTTTCTTCAAATGTTTTCATAACAATAGTTGATTTATCAATAATTGATTTATCATTTTGTCCTTATAACACTCTCGTGCCAAATTTTGTTCATCGAGTAAGTGCTCTAAATTTGGTCTTTTTCAACCTGTGAAAACCATAGATAGGAATATACTCACAGGTGTGCTATCCTGAAAGAAAGAATACCGAGGAAGAGAGCAAGTATCACTCTGAAAGCGATGACAGATCTATTGTTATCTCCATTTTCATCCTCTTTGCTTCTTAGCAATTTTTTTCTTTTGTCAAAAGGAGATTTATCGAATGATTTTCTTTGTGAGAAGTCCTTTATGGTGTAGATGTAATCTTTGTCTTCAAATGTATCATCGTTTATCTCTCTGAATGTAGCTGCATCAACATCGTCAAGTCGCTGATGTCCCCAAAAAACATTTTCATTATCAGCTGTAATGCCATAATAATAGAATCTTGCTTCCGGTACATTGATTGAGTCTTTCAAAAACGGTTCGCCATTATAAAATAACATATCATTAACTACGAGTATATTATAATTTACCTTCTCAAACCGTTGTACATCTACATCTTTTAGGATAATTCTATCGCAGTAAATTATGTTTCGTCCATTGCGTATATAGATTTCCCCTTGATTAGTTGTTTCTAAAGGTGATTGTATTGAATCAATACGAATTAAATCCCGGTTGCCTTGTCCCTCATCATTACGTCGTGTGATGTAGATATAATCCTTGTCTATAAAATAGTAGCTATATGCAAATGAGGAAAAGGTGTTACGATCTACATCCACCTTTTTATCCCTATAATACACATTGTCTTTGTCGCGTAGCCAATTGTAGCGATAAGAATACTCTTGAGAAATAAAATATTCTGCTGTTTTCGGATCGATACCGCTTTGGGAAGGAACCCACTCGTAATCATCGTTCCATACATATACATGGTCACGGTCAACCGGCACACCGCTTTCATTAATGTGGAAGGAATTTACGTCAACATTTTCGAAAACATCATCTCCATGCCAGACATGGTTCTTATCCTTAGCCCAGCTATAAGACAACACTTTGAATGATTCTTTATCCACATCTTTAAGATAACCCCAGGAACCATGGTTATATAAGGCAAAAGCGTTCTCTACTGAGATATAGTATATGCCTATGAAGTTTTGGTAATAGGTATAATATCTATTGTCTACCTTTGATCCGCGTGGTATTGGAACGTTCAAAAATAAACTTAATATCATCATAAGACCACAGAGAACGGCGATTCCGATCAATATCATATGGATAATATTTGTTATCTTCTTCATGGTCGTGTATTCCTTTTGAAATCGTTAATGAATTGATGTTATCTTATTGGAGGCACACAAAGTATAAACTCTGTATGCAAAATTAAGAAATATATTTAATATTGTGTCGGGTGTTTATCTTACATTGATAAAATTTTTGGATTGTTTTGAGGGAACATTGAACATCTTTACCTCCGGATTCGTTGTTATTTACGATAAAGGTAAAAATTTATATAATCGAAACTATTCAATATTCTTTTTGAAACATAACCCAAATCAACAATAATATAATAT
>CAMWIF010000247.1 GCA_947174225.1 uncultured Porphyromonadaceae bacterium
AACTCACATGACAACGCACACGACGGCTTTACGGGTCCGACACTAATAGACTGTAATAAACTTGACGGCACTCGGCTTTGGCGTATTGACCTCGGTGAGAACATCCGCTCCGGTGCGCATTACACGCAGTTTCTTGTGGCAGATTTCGACGGTGACGGATGTGCAGAAATGATATGCAAGACAGCCGACGGTACACAGGATGGTGTCGGGAAAGTGATAGGCGACCGCCGTGCCGACTTCCGCAACATGAAAGGGCGCGTAATTGCCGGGCCTGAGTACCTCACCGTGTTCAATGGAAAGACCGGCGAGGCTATGGCAACTGTAGATTATACGCCCGAAAGAGGTGAACTGAAAGACTGGGGCGACAGCTATGCCAACCGCTCCGAGCGTTACCTTGCAGCCATGGCTTATCTTGACGGCAAGCATCCGTCGGCGGTGATGTGTAGAGGCTACTATACGCGCAGTGTATTGGCAGCCTACGATTGGGACGGCAAGGAACTGAAAGTGCGCTGGGTGTTCGACAGTAATAATCCCGGTTGTGAGGGATATGCCGGACAAGGAAACCATAACCTACGTGTGGCTGATGTCGATGGTGACGGTGCCGATGAGATAATCTACGGACAGATGGCTGTAGACCATGACGGGACAGGTCTTTACACCACCGGTATGTATCATGGCGATGCTATCCACCTCATATCCGATATTAATAATGAGAAATACTATGTGTGGGGTTGCCACGAAAATAAAAAAGATGGCACCTCGCTGCGTGATGCCGCCACGGGGGAAGTGATATTCCAGATAAAGAGCCAAAAAGATATAGGACGCTGCATGGCAGCTGATATAGACCCCACGAATCCGGGCGTTGAGCTATGGTCGCCCAACACAGACGGTGTCCGTTCTTTCAGCGGTGAACTCATCTCCCCCTCTATGGAATTTGTGAGCGAAGTCGCAGCGGGCATACCGGTAAATATGGCTGTGTGGTGGGATGGCGATCTTCTGCGTGAGCTACTGGATAAGAATGTGGTCAGCAAGTATGACTGGACCACAGGGGAGGTTAAGCCTCTTGCCGTGTTTGAGGGATGTATGTGGAACAACGGCACAAAGGCTAACCCCTGTCTGCAAGGCGACATAATAGGTGATTGGCGTGAGGAGGTGCTTATGCGCACTGATGATAGCCGTAATCTGCGCCTCTACGTCAGTCCCATACCTACCGGATACCGCTTCCACACCTTCCTGGAAGATCCGGCTTACCGTGAGAGCATCGCCAATCAGAATGTAGCTTACAACCAGCCCACCCAACCGGGATTCTATTTCGGAGAGAACATAAAAGGTAAGAAATTCAGAGGCACAAAAGTAAAGTTATGAGAAAAGAACTGATGATGCTCTGTCTGCCGCTGCTTCTGGGAGCGTGTGTGGCAAAAGTTAAGGAGAAGAGCGACGAGATAAACGATTCCACTACCCCACTCCATCTCCTGAAGCCGGATTACAGAAGTCCCTATGGCGAAATAAGTGCGGAGCAGGTGAAGGAGGATGTAGATAGAGTGTTTCGCTATATAGATGCTGCCACTCCGGCACGTGTGGTAGACAAAGAGGGTAACGAGATAACCGACCTTCAAAATCTGCCTGACAGTGCGATGCTCAACCAAGGCACCTACCGCCTCACAAGCTACGAATGGGGTGTAACTTATATGGCACTCCTCAAGGCTGCTGAACTCCTGAAGAAACCTGAATATAAGGAGTATGTGACCGAGCGGGTCGGTTTTCTTGCCAAAGCAGCCCCGGCTTTCAAGGCATTAGCTGAGAAAACAGGGAAATATGACCGCCAGATGCGTCAGGTAGTAGCTCCCGCCACGCTCGACGACGCCGGAGCCATGTCGGCAGCCTTTATGCTTACCGCCATGGCAGACACCACATTGAATTTATCTGAGTATATAGAGCAGTACTATAATATAGTGGAGAATGGTACCCACCGTCTGCCTGACGGTACAATTGCCCGCAACCGTCCGCATCATAACTCCGTATGGCTTGATGATATGTTTATGGCACTTCCGGCTATGGCAGTAAGAAGTGTATATGCCAATGATCCTCGCCAGCTTGACAAGAGTGCCGACATTGCTTGCCGTTTCATCGACAAGATGTGGATTCCGGAGAAGAATATATTCCGCCATGGATATGTCGAGGGTATGAAAGAACAGCCCTCTATGGCTTGGGGACGCGCAAACGGGTGGGCAATCCTCACGATGACCATACTCCTCGACTATCTTCCCGAAAACCATCCGCAGCGACAGAAGATTCTCTCCACGTTAAGAAACCATATAAAAGGTCTGGCAGCCCTGCAAGGCAAAGACGGCTTCTGGCATCAGCTCCTCGACCGCCCCGATTCATATGAGGAGACGTCTGCCACTGCTATCTTCACTTATTGTATTGCCCACGCCATCAATGAGGGATGGATAGATGCCGTCACCTACGGACCTGTAGCCCACTTAGGTTGGGAAGCACTCTCCACAAAGATAAATGACAAAGGCGAGGTGGAGGATGTGTGCGTAGGCACCGGTATGGGATTCGATCCCGCCTTCTATTATTACCGTCCTGTCAGTGTGAAAGCTGCCCACGGCTACGGTCCCACTCTCCTTGCCGGAGCTGAAATGGTAAGGCTGCTTGAGAATTATTATCCTAAGCTAAACGACACGGCAATCCATTATTACAACGTTGATCCGGAGGCGACAGTGCCCATATTCAGCCTCGATGCCAACGGTAAAGCCGAAGAAATCCTACACTGATAAAAAGATGATGAAAAGATGATAAAAAGACTTCTCACACTTCTCATAGCCTTCACCTACCTCCTCCCGATAAAGGCGGAGACCGATGCGTACATAAAGCTCTATGACCACCATAACACGCATCCGCGAATTGAGTCGATTACCTTTCCGGGTAATGCTAATACTCTGGATATGTATAATAGCATCTATGGTCATGGTGCCGTTATAGAGAATCCGTGGGTTGCATTCCGTGTCTATATGGACAATCGCCAAAGTCTGGATCTCTACGTAAAGCAGACTCCACGCAAAGAATTAGACATCACCGGTTTTTACACCACTCCCGATCAACTCGCGGAGGGTTATGGCTGCGATGTGCTATGGGCAGGACAAAGCATCGGTGCGGGTTCGTTCCGAGGTTGGCAGAATGATATGCCCGTCACCATCGACACGGTTGCCCTACGCACTCAAAGCGTACTCAACGACCACAGCATTGTGATGGCTGACAAAGCATGGAGATTCAACAGCCACGACATCGACATGACACAAGTCTATTCCATGAAGCCCGATGCACGTGACCTATGGGTGGAAATCACCTTGGAAGGAGCCGAAGACGCCGATCTTTTCTGCTGTGGTGTCCAAAAGCTGGAAAAAGACAATCGAGGTTTCATCGACGACAGGGGTTTTGCGGCTTCATGGGGAAGCAATGTACCCGATAAAGCCCGACCGGAGATTGAAGAACAGGTTGGCTTGGCAATCGAGGTTGATTCTGCCAATATTGTCAGGTCACTTGAGACAGATTTGAATTATCTCTTCATCGTCAGACCCGACAACAACGGAAAGATACGTTATCGTGTCTTAGCAGCCGGCGACCGTGAACGCAACGGCTTCAAGTCAGCACAAAACTGGTTTGACTACGTAACCTCCCATTTCACATCCAACTAATCCACCCAATTTCCAATTCTTTAGGATAGGTCTGTCTCAAAGTTATACAGACCTATCTTTTATTATCATTTTGCCATTCTATTACCCTTTCTACAACCGAATCAGAAAAAACATTATTTAAGAAAATTTCTTCCAACTTGTATCACCAAATGATACATCTATGTAATAATTTTGCAATATTAAAACAGATAATCTATGAAAGAATCGCTGACAGACAAATATTACTGGGTCAACAGAGCCTCCGAGCGTCACATCAGCAGGATGCTCATCCTCGCTCCAGCCGACCAACTGCAAGGCGACCTTATGGGGGTGACGACACCGCAGTATATGATGTACCATTCCGAGGTATTGACTTCGGCTGACCGCCATCGTCGTTACGAGTTTCTCATAGAATACGACATCTACAATCCTTCGCAAGGCGTCTACTTCGGTTGCAAATCCATCACTCTCCCCGGCTATGACCATCAGGAGGAGATTGCCAAATCTATGGCAGACTGGGCTGCGGTCAAGCCGTATGTGCTGCAACGTCTCAACAATGTGTTTGTAGACAAAGACTTCACTCACCGCTTCAAGGATACCGACAATGATAATAACAACACCTTCTGGCCTTTCTGGATTACCCTCTACGAAGACGAGGATCCGCGCGAAGTCGGTGTGAGGGCATTGTCGGTAATAGCAGGTGCATACCGACAGCTTATCGAAGGCACTCTCCCAGCCCTACCTCAATCCTCAGTAGCTGAAGAGAAACAGATAAAAGTGCGCACCGCCTTCACTGAAGATGCCTACCTCCGGCTGCGCGACACAGCGGAGCGAGCCATCAAGCGACACGCATCTTCTACGACCATCGACACCCTTCCGGAACAGGGTTGGACTATCCTGCTCACATTCCTCGACAATGCGGAGA
>CAMWIF010000248.1 GCA_947174225.1 uncultured Porphyromonadaceae bacterium
TTTGGTGAATTACTGTTTTTTTGAGGAAGGAGTCTCGGAACCAGAAGATTTTGATGCAGAGGACTTCACTGATGGAGATTTTGACTCAGAAGACTTTGGGGAGGGAGATTTTGACTCAGAATCTTTGGAGGAGGAATCTTTGGAGGCGAGGGAACGGAACGCCTTCATAGCATCATCCACATTGTCGCCGCGATAAGACTGATACCCGTCGGGAGTGACAACCATAAAGAAGGGTGTCTTGGTCACTTGAAGCGACATAAGACGCGGGTCGGCAAGCCCGGCAGGAATCCAGAAGCGGGCTATATTCTTCACGGAGTCATTACGCAGTGGAGAACGCCAGCTTACAGAATCGGCATCCACAGATATGTCGGCGATTATCCTTACGGAGGAGTCGGGATACTCCTTCGCAAGGACTTTCAGTGAATCCATAAGCTCTTTTCTGTTGTCCATACCGTTGTTCCAAAAGAAAAGTATAGTGCCTGCCACAGCCGAGGGGCGGATAGTGTCTATACCGTTTGCCAAAGAGCGTGGCGCCATACTCAGCAGTTTACCGGGATGCCTTATGGCAGAGTGAAGCATATCGGAACGTCCTACTATCTTCATCCAGCGTTCTTTCTCAGCTTTCTCTCCAAGACCATACCAAAGGTCGAGAAACTGACGCTCATCGTAAGAGCGAGAGAAGGCTGTGAGGAGCAGGATAGCCGAAACCGGATTGTCCCGATTCTCCTCCACATAATCGGCGACAGCCTCATTGATTTCCTTAGGTGTGCCGGAGAGGAGGGTGGTGGCGTGGGCATTTCGCCACAGCGTGAGGTCTTCGTTTATACGATTACCTCCGATAGTCCATAGTGCGGCGTTGCTTTCTTTGCCGGATATTTCGATTTCATCGTGTCTCTCCACGTAGACTACGGTCGGCACATTGCCCCCCGCATAAAGATATAGCAGTGTGGGGTTGGAGGTGGGGGAACGCAGTTCCCCTTTACCGTCCATTATGGTAGCCACCGCCTCAATCACCATACCTCCACGCTTATCGGAAGCGTAATACACGAGCCGGATGTTGGAAGAGTAGTCCTTCGGAAGGGAAAACTTAAGTTTGAACTCGTTTTTGCCACACGCGCAGAGGAGGGTGAGGATGAGTATAAGAGAGAAACGAAAAATCTTAGACATAAATAATTATACGTATTTCTCGCCGAAGCGGTCTTTCACCTCATTTACAATCTGGCGAATCTTCTGTTCATCAGCGAGTGGACAAATTAGCAGTGCATTGCCATTGTCGGCAACGATATAGTCTTTCAATCCGGCGGCAACGATTATCTTGTCACCGCTTACAGCAAACATAGAACCTTCACAACCGGATGTCAGCACTTTGCATCCTTGGGTGACATTGCGGTCCTGATTTCTCGGAGATGCCTCATAGAGGGCATTCCAAGTGCCCAGGTCGCTCCAGCCTATATCGACAGTCTCGACATACACATTGTCGGCTTTCTCCATTATGGCGTAGTCTATGGAGATACTGGTGGCGAGGGTAAATATACGGTCGATAAATTTCGGCTCTTGGTCGGAGGCATACACGCCTTCCGGAGCATCGAAAAGTTGTGCCATGTCAGGTGCATATTGCGCAAATGCCTTGAGTATGGATGTTACGCTCCAAAGGAAGATGCCGGCATTCCAAAAGAATTCACCGCTGTCGAGGAAAAGCTTGGCAACCTCAAGATTGGGTTTCTCGGTAAAAGACTTCACCTTGCGTATGCCGGGCCAGTCTTTAGCCTCCACACCTTGCTGTATATAGCCGTAGCCGGTGTTGGGTCCTGTCGGCTGAATGCCGAGGGTAAGAAGACGGTCGCCGCTTTCCACAAAGCGGAAACCCTCCTCTATCTTCTTATGAAATTCAGCCTCCCTGAGCACAAGGTGGTCGGAGGGGAGGGTTACGATTGAAGCCTCAGGGTCGAGAGCCTGAATATGATGCGCTGCCCAGCAGATGCAGGGAGCGGTGTTGCGCCGTGCCGGTTCGAGGAGTATGTTCGACGGCTTCACTTGCGGAAGCTGTTCGCGGATTATATCGGCATACTGACGGTTGGTTACAAGTATGATGTTGTCAGCCCCCACTATGGGTGAGATGCGCTCAACGGTGAGTTGTAGGAGGCTTTTGCCTGTACCGAAGAAGTCAAGAAACTGTTTTGGGCGGTCGTTGCGGCTGAAGGGCCAGAATCTTGACCCTACACCTCCACACATAATGACGCAATAGCGATGGGTGTTCATG
This sequence comes from uncultured Porphyromonadaceae bacterium, assembly GCA_947174225.1. Taxonomy (GTDB): domain Bacteria; phylum Bacteroidota; class Bacteroidia; order Bacteroidales; family Muribaculaceae; genus Lepagella. The sequence continues at coordinate 2,261 of CAMWIF010000248.1, forward strand.
GCTGTGATTGTTTTTGGTTATGCGATAATTGCGAGATTTATTTTATTGGTCGGCTGTAGGACGGAACTGATGCTTCACACCCTCTACTACATTAAGCATATAGTCGCCGATTTTCTCGGCTTCGCTGATGAGGTCCATGAAGAAGATACCCTCCTGATAACCGTATTCCTTATTGTTGATGTTGAAAATATTGGAGTCGCGAAGTGAGTTGCGGAGATTGTTGATTTCACGCTCCTTGTTATATGCCTTGATAATGAGGGAGTCTTCGGGAGTCTCCATCTCACGAAGGATGCCGAGCATATTGTCCATAGCCTCGCCCACAAGGTCATACATTGTGTCGATTTCCTTGAGTACACCGGGTGCGAACTCTACATGGTTGTTGTGCTGGCGGTTAAGCGCCTTTGCCACATTGAAGCATCCGTCGGCGATAGACTCAATTTCGCTTATCACACGTAACATACCAGCCACGCGCATCTTACCTTCAGGACTAAGTCTGCCCTCAGCTACATGGTTAAGGTATTTGCCGATCTCGATTTCCATACGGTCGGAGATTTCCTCATATTTCTCAAGACGGTTGTAGGTTTCTGTGTATTGCGGATCATTGGTCGGGAGATGTATCAGGTCACGTGCCATCTTAAGCATACGTGACACACGCTCACCGTATACGGCAATCTCTTTCTGAGCCTGTGTGATGTTAAGCTCCGAGGCGGAAAGCATACCGCGACCGATAAACTTGAGTGAGAATTCCTCCTCTTCGTCCTTATGCTTGGCAGGCATAATCCAGCAGACCACCTTCACATAGAGGTTGGTGAACCAAATCATAATAAGGAGGTTGCAGGCGTTGAATACGGTAGGGAACATTGCCAAACCAAAGGCGATTGAGCTTTGAGCCCTCGCTGTGAGTCCACCTGCCGGATTCAGGAGGGTAGAGTCTGCCATAGCTGCCTCCTCCGCTTTGGTGATCTCATGTGGATTAAGACCATTACACCATTCGGTTATATCAGCCACGAAAGCCATGAAAGGCTGGAATATACACAACACGATTATCGAGCCTATGACATTGAAGAGCACGTGGCCCATTGCTGTGCGCTTCGCTGCGAGATTACCGCTGAGAGAGGCGAGAATCGGTGTGATTGTCGTACCAATGTTTCCGCCGAGGATTATCGCACATCCGAGTTCAAAGCTAATCCAACCCTGTGAACACATAATAAGGGTGATTGCGAAGGTAGCTGCCGAGCTTTGCGCCACCATTGTGAGGATAATGCCGAAGAAGAAGAAAATCAGCACCGAGCCGAAACCGAGGGTAGTATAGTTGGTGACAAATTTCAGCATCTCCGGGTTGGCTTGAAGATCAGGCACATATTTGCTGATCAGGTCAAGACCCATAAAGAGGAAGCAGAAACCGATAAGGAACTCACCGAAGCTCTTGTAGGTGCTCTTCTTCATAAACAGCATCGGCACACCTACTGCAAGCAGAAGGATACTATAGTCGGATATGCTTACCTCAAAGGAGAATGCCGAGATAATCCAGGTGGTGACTGTTGTGCCGACGTTGGCACCGAATATTACTGCCATTGACTGCGCCAGACTCATTAAGCCGGCATTTACGAAGCTCACAACCATCACTGTGGATGCACTTGAGCTTTGAATGAGAGCCGTGATAATGATGCCCGTCAAAACACCGGTGACACGGTTCTTGGTCATGATGCCTAAAATGTTACGAAGGCGGTCACCGGCAACTTTCTGGAGACCCTCACTCATAACTTTCATGCCGTAGAGGAACAGGCAGACAGCCCCAAGCAGGCTGATGAAGTCAATGATAGTATAGTTCATCGGAATAGATTTGGTTTAAACTCTGGATAGAATTTGGATTATAGAGGCAAAATTAATGAAATTTCCTTACGTATCAAAAAATAATGTTAATAAACATTTCAAGATAGAGACGAAAAGGGAAGGTTTTGGAAATGGATAACAGTAATTTCTTTCAAGTAAGTGGCTTAGGGGAGGTGAGTCGATCGGACCAAGTAAATAAGAGCGAGAGGTGACAAATGCGGACAAAAGTGTACGAAATCGGACACCTATTCTCAAGATTAAGAGTTGTGAACCAAAAGGTTATGATTTTGGCATGAATATTGTCGGATGAGAAATGTCAAATTTCTAAAACATGAAACAAATATGGACAGAGAAATACCTGATTCGCAACGCAGAAAGAGAAAACGGCTAAAATTTATCCGTATTTGCGTGGTTGTAGTCGTGGCAGCGGTTGCCGTAGTAGGTCTTGGCTCGCTGATGCGTACCTCGGTGGCTATGTCAGACTTAAAGATTGCTACGGCAGATAGTGGCA
>CAMWIF010000249.1 GCA_947174225.1 uncultured Porphyromonadaceae bacterium
CACAGGTCATCTCCACGGATAATTTTACCACCTGCCAAGTCACCTGTTTTAATCCTGATGACCAGACACTAATTGACCCCACTTCTGGTAAGGTGAAGGAATATTTCCCAAACGTGACTTTTGAAAAGGATGCCAACGATAAATTCTATTCAAAAGGAAACGATGCCTGCATATGGCCCAATACGGAAAGCACCTTACATTTCTTCGCCTTCTATCCCTCCGATGCTCAAATGAGAAAGGCTTCCGGCGACGGTTACTTTAATTTACTCAATGGTTCAACAAAGACTGACGAAAAATTTTCGATCGATTATAAACTTGACCATTTCCGTATAGCCCATAATATAGCCGATCAAGTTGACTTCCTTACAGCTTATTCCACCGGTTCTTTGGATAAGAACACTGCCTCATCCGGCATTGCTCTTGATTTCAAGCACCAATTGGCACGCATTGAATTGACCGCATGGGGAAAAAATGAAAAGTATGATTTCGAAATAGCCGGCATCCGTATCGGCAACCCGGTAGTAGAAGCCACGTTTAATTTCTCTTCCCTCGCTCAAGGGAACTCACTCTATCCTTGGCAATTGGCTGCCAATCCTCAAGCTCCCATAGAATATATATTCACAGCCGGTGACAAAGTAGTCAGACTCGACAAGGCTTCCGGACTCCATACCTCTGAGAATGATGCCACCCCGATTATGGGCAACGCAGGACCGGCAATGGTCATACCCAATCAGACTAAGATTGAAGCCTGGGAAGGGAAAAGCGATCCTGATATTTCCATGACTCCTTACTCTACTGATAAGATGTATTTCAGCGTCCTTCTGAGGATAAAGAACCTTGACAACAAAGTAGTCTATCCCTATCCCAACGACCGAGATAACATGACTGTCATCTATTTTGCCGTGGATAATCAAAATGAAATAAAAAGGAGGTTATATAAGATAGACAATGCCTACTACTCCGAAAAGGAAAAGAGAGAGGACACCTTATATACTCCCACCGACAATGAGGAAATATGCGGCTTCAGCTGGGCAGCCCTGCCCGTAGAAGCCAAATGGGAAGCCGGCAAGATATATACGTATAAGCTGAACTACTCTACCGGTATCGGTTGGCACGACCCGAATGACCCCACTCCGGGCGAACCAATCATCGAGCGCGGTCCCATACCGTTTAAGGTTGAAGTAGAAGAATGGATACAGGCAGACGATTTCGATTCCGATCTGGACGTGCCCAAGAGATGATAGACTCCCGAATAGAACATTTAACAAATCAGACTTCACAGACCGACAAAATAGACATGACAAAGAAAAGACTAATATATATTGCCCTTGGCACTCTTCTCACGGTCACCGCTTGTTCACAGGAAGATGCTATCAGAGGACTTTCGGAAGGAGACAGCAACCGGATCATATTCCGAGCTTCCCTACCCCAACTTTCTACCCGTGCCAAAGAGATAAATAAGGATAATTTAGACAGCTTCCAAGTGACCTGTTTCATCAATGGCACTGCCACTCCATATTTCAGCGATAAAAAATTTGAAAAGGATAATGATAGATTCTTGTCGCCCGATCCGGCGTGTGTATGGCCGAACAACAATGCTCAGCTAAACTTCATAGCTTTCACACCCTCCTGTGGAGATATGCGTAATCTTGATAGTTTTCATGACACCGATTTTGTATTGACCACAGGAGAGCAAGAGTCCTATAAGCTTGAAAACTTCAATATTGCCCGTGATATAGCTGACCAGATTGACTTCGTGACAGCCAATGCCACCGGAAATCTGTTGGACAATGAGGAGAGTGGCATTAAGTTGGATTTTAAACATCAACTCAGCCGTATAGAGATCAAAGCATATGGTGCCAACAAAAGCTACGACATCGAGATTGCCGGTATCCGTATCGGTGGAATAGCGGTTAAGGGCGACTTCAATTTCATATCTGCGTCAGGTGTCACCGGTGCGGACGCAGCGAGTTCATGGGAAGCTCTCTCCAAAGGTATTGTAGAGTATGTATTTCGTAAGGACGACCATATAATCACTTTAGACGAAACAGAAGCTTCCCCTACTTCCCTCGATAAAGCCATATCTCTAATGGGCAGTAAAGGCTACGCCAATTCAGCTATGCTTATTCCTGCAAATAATGGCAAATGGGACTACGAAAAAAATCCCGGAAATCAGACCAATGCCCAAAACAGTACTACTGAAGGCGCCTATCTAAGCGTATTGTTGAGAGTGATTGATGCTACTAACTCTGCATTAAAAAGTCAGGTCTATCCCTATCATGACAATACTGACAACATGGAAGTGGTCTATTTAGCGGTTGGCAGTGAAGGCAATGTCACAGACCAACTTAATCTTTATAAAGGTGGGAACGGTAAATATTATACTGATTCAGCAAACACAATTGAGTATAATCCTGGTTCAGGAATGGAGGTGAAAGAATTCGGATGGGCAGCCTTACCAATAAGCGGTGATTGGCAACCCGGACTTGTTTACACCTATACCCTTAACTACTCCGACGGTGTAGGTCTAAGGGAGCCGACAGATCCAACCGAGCCAGGAAAGTCCATCATTAGTGACAAGGTTAGTGTCACAGTAGGAGTGACAGATTGGCAACCCGGCTCTTCATCTACTGAAACGGTACCAAGAAAATAAAAAACTTAATCTGAAATGAATGCAATCAAACTGACATATATTACTCTTGGAGCCACACTTTTATTCTCCTCCTGCTCGCAGGAAGAGATAATTAACCACGGAAATGCAGGAAGTGACAGAAGAATAATTTTTCACACTGCGCTTCCGGCTGTCACCACACGCTCTCAAGTGATTACTAAGGAGAAGCTTACCTCTTTCCAACTTACCGCCTTTAATCCTGAGGATGAAAATTTGATTAATAAAGAAACAGGACATTTAAAGAGATATATAGAAAGCGAACTTTTAAATAAAGAGGATGACAACCCCATATCCTCTGAAAAATGTTCTTGGCCCGAACCGGGTAGGGAGGGGAATCAATTGGAGTTTTTCGCTTTTTATCCTCCCCTGTCTGAAAGCGATGCCACGTCTGAGAACAGCCCGAAATTGGTAAACAATTCCAAGGTTACAGATAACGGCATAACTCTTGACTATAAGATGGAAAATTTCAGTGTGGCAGAAGACATTACTGACCAGATAGATTTTTTGACAGCTCACGCCACAGGCTCTATGGAAGAAAATCTCTTTTCGGGCATCAGCCTAACCTTCAGGCATCAATTGAGCCGGATAGAGGTCAAAGCCAAAGGCTCTCATAAGAGCTGCGACATCGAGATAGCCGGGGTGAGAATCACAAATGTTCCTATGCAGGGCAACTTTGAATTTCAGACATCAGACCCTGACGGAACATGGACGGGTATAACAAAGGGAAATGCCGAATACATCTTTCGGGAAGGGGATGCCATTGTCACTGTAGGTGCCAATGAAGTATCTATTTTAGGTGGAAAGATCGATGGAAGCAATGACAACTGCGCGTTGCTGATTCCTACGACTGATGCCGCATGGGATTATACAAACGATGTAAGTAATAGTAGAAAAGGAATATACCTGAACGTGCTCCTGAGAATAATCGATAAGACTCCAACCACAGGAAAAGGAAAAGTGCAGTATCCTTATTACGACAACAGCCAGGGTCTGAACGCAATGAATATCCCGAGAGAGTATTTCGCCATAGTCACAGCTACTAGCACGGTCAGCAAACGACTCTACAAAAACGGAAACGATTATTACTCCGATACAGCTCTTACTCAGCCTTATACACTCGCGTCCGGAGAGGAAATCAGGGAATACGGATGGGCTGCCTTGCCTGTCTCAGCCAACTGGCAACCAGGCTACTCATACAGCTACACTCTTGACTATACTTACGGTGTCGGCGTTCACGGTCCGGATGTCACCGGCAATGTATCTCCCAAGGCAGGAGACCCGATCATCAGCGACATAATCGGAGTAACAGTCAGCGTCAATGAGTGGCAAGGATTGAACGGGTCAACAACTCATACGGTTGAAGTGCCCGGAGCATAAAAAACACAACATTCATGAACGATAAGAGAACAAGATATAGATATATAGGACTGCTTTTTCTGTCCGTGTTTATGCTTTCCTCCTGCTCTCAGGAAGATCCGACTGTTCGTGGCGTGACGGATGATGATTCCGAGATACTTTTCTTCACATCTTTGCCGGGTGTAGAGACTCGCTCCGCAGACGATATCGATAAGAACAGTATCAAAAACGGATTTGATGTCTCTGCTGCATGTCTGGATAGTGTGACTCCAGGGGGATATCATCTACCCATCGAATATTTATCTTCGCAGAAGGTGATGCAGACACCGGGAATGGGTGAGGCCTTCCGATCAAATTCTTGCAAGTGGCCATCCAACAAAGGAGGGAAAGCCGGAAAGCTTAGGTTTTTCGCTTTTTATCCCTCACGCGACGTACTTAGAGACAGTGCCGGAATTTATGGTGATGAACGTGAGAATTTTTTCAGACTGGAATACACAAATACCAATAAAGACACTGTAGAATACTGGATGAAGA
>CAMWIF010000250.1 GCA_947174225.1 uncultured Porphyromonadaceae bacterium
GAAGAAGAAGTCGGCGTCGGGGGTGTAGTCGCTGTCGAGCAGACGCTTAACATACTCAACGGTGAAATCTTTGTCGGAGGCTATCACGATATAACCTGTCTGGTCAATTGGAAGCAGATAGCGGTATTCCGGAATCAGAGTCTCCGAGCGCGGTTTGGCAATCGGATTCTCCTCGAAATATAACCTCGGGTCACCGTCAGGACACTGGTCAATTATATTGACGTATAACGGACGGGTCAAAGTGTTGAACACCGCGAAGTTAAACGTGTCGTCGCTCTCCGAATAATCCCTACGCATCAAAACGATGTCATTGGTATCGTCATACGCTTCTCCGGCTGAGAGAGCCATCAGATAACCTAACAGACTCACTCCTGCCGGAAGCACTATACCCGAAGTGGGTCCGTTGGTCTCATGTATCGAAAGCCCACTCGCCTGAAACCCTCCTGCCTGTGTGGAAGCGTTTGCCACAACCGCTGCAAGCATCTTTTCATTGGTCTTGCGTGTCAACGAAGAGGCATCCTTCTTGGCATCAGCGATAAGCGACTTCACCGTTGTCTTCCCGCTACGTGTCGAGGTGTATATCCTCCGACTGTCGGAGTCAAGAATCTCCACCTTGCCACCGACGGGAATCGAAAGCCGATCAGTCAGCGACAGCGTTTCCCTGCGCTGTGCCTTATGGGTTCCTCCCTGATTTATCACGGTCACGTCTCCTTGCAGCCTGTATATCTTATACACCGCTCTCGCATCAAGCATGGTGAGCAACATTATCCCCACCGGCAGCATCAAACGAATCACTGAGAGTATTCTCCTCATGTCCATATCTTGTTAAATATTTTTTTTGAATATATCTTCCTATACAATCAACCAGACCCTCCTCCTTGAATATGCCGTCATAGATGTCGCACATCGCAACCCCAAGGGAGATGGCAAGCATCGGATAAGCGAAATTCAGGTCTACGTTAAACCTTATGAAGACTATGGTTCCTACAACTATCATAAGGTATAGGAGAGCTAATTGTACAAGCCTCACCCATATGGCACGTAGGGGTGTCTGGTCAAGCCACATATTGAGCCATACTAACAGCATGGTCAGCACCCCTGCCAACAGGTATGTCTCATACGGAGTGAGACGGCGCGTATAGTCGCCTGACAGGATGGTAGCGGTGGTATAGGCATGGATGCGTAGACCGGGAGTGAAGTTGTCGGTCGGTGTCACGTGCAAATCGCCCGCGTCGTGCAGCTTACCGACAAGCACTATCCTACCCCTTATAGCATCCTCATTATCAAGGAGCTCATCGGGACGAAAAGTCTCGAATTCACGCGAGACATAGCTTATCGCCTCCACCGAATGTTTACGTCGCTCCAACGCTGCTACAGACTCCGGCTTTGCCAGACCGACAAGCGCCACCGGAAGTGCCGGCACAGTCTCCCCGTCATCTGCTACAAACCCCTTGGTAAACTCCCTGACGGTGGCAAGAGCACCACTTGTCCCCTGTATGTTGACAGCAGCGAATCCTCCCGAGGGGTCAACAATGGAGTCATAATGTGAAAGATGCACTACCCTCCCCTCATCGTTAGCCATAACCGGCATAACGAGATTATCACAGTTAGCCAGAGCCTCTGCCAAGGGGTCGTCGTCAGGATCGGGAGGAGGTGTGAAAGCTATGTCGAGACCCACGGCTGCCGGTGCGCAGTAGTCAATGTCATCTATTACCCTTGCCATCTCCCTACGGTCACAGCCGTCCAAGCCCACTAACACCACATCGCTGTCGAGTCCTTTCTCAGCCCGCTCGTTGGCAACAATGGTGTAGAAATCGCTGAAACGGAAGTCGGCCGCCTTCTCCATCGGGGAGAAGAACGAAACCGACATCAGGTCGTAAATCACCATATGGGAGAACAGTAGAGCCATAAGCGTCACCACCGTCGCCTTAACAGGCAACGGCAAGCCGTCCATCAAAGACCTGAATCTCTCTGTTCCTAATCTCCTCATAACCTTATCTTATGCACTGTCGGCTTAACAGAAAGATATTTAGGGTCGAGATAACCTGCAGATGCACCTATACAGGTCGGATCACACGCCACATATGTCTTACCATCTACATCTACTGTGGCTCCTTTAACCTGAGTTCCGGGCGAAAAACGTACAGCGGCTGCCAAATGTCCCGGAAACTCCAGATACACCACATCGAGCCCCAATATGTCACGCACGAGACGCGAGAACATTATCGCACGGTCCTCGCAGTCGTTGTAGGGATAGAAGTAATTCTCATCGAAGAAAAAAGGCTTCTCTTTCCCAAACTGGTCGCCGTCGGTCATATACTCATAGCCGTAATGATGGTAACTGAGCAGCAAGTTTACAGCCTCTACCTCGCCCATACCCTCTGTGAGTATAGCCATTGCCTGAAATAGAGTCGAGTTAAGCTCATCACTCACGGGAGCAAGACCGTAGAGATGCCAATCCACCTGAGGATACGTCGCAAGGAAGTCTATTACGGATGGATTGACCTTGAGGGAGAACGGCGGTGCTGCTTTCCAATTATCCGAGTGGTAAACCCTGCCACCATCCTTTCCAGATACAAAATGCGGATAGCGGTCCATCACCATCCTTATCGGTGTCGGCGACTTACGGAAGTCACCACCATAAGTATGCGTATCGGAATTTGAATGAGCCAAAGGACCGTGTATATAATAGCTTTTTCCGTCAATCATATAGTAAGTCTGAGCGTGTATCCTATGGCTGGGATGGTACATAAGAGCCAAATGTCCCTCTTTTTTGGCTATTCGGCAGTCATAGCCCGACTGGTTGAGCAACGCAGTGGTGAGGAAAGCCTGACAGTCAGGCGACTTAGGATATAGCGTAGCAGCCACTTTCTCCACGAGAAGCAAGTAGCCCCAGTCACACAGGTTCAACTCCTCCCGCAGACGTAGGCAGTCGTCTGTGAGCTGATCAAGTTGATTATCTGCGGTAAGACGTTTCCAAGCCTTACCAAGAGAAGCGTTGTCAGTGGCTCCGATAGAGAGTAGCGACGTGTCAAAATTTTCTATGCCACATTTCGTATTGAAGAAGGTAAAATTTATCGGATAAGCCTTGGTGATCCCCGGTTTTACCTTGGGAATCGTCACGGGAACATCCGGGATAGGTTTCTCAGCCGGCTTAATCTCCTTCACGGGAATTTGTCGAGGTGTTGGAACAGTATTCCCCTTGGCTCTTTCCGGAGTCACAGGTTTTGGTTTTGGTGTCTCCTTAGGAGCAGGAGTACCCTTGTAAGAGTTCCAAGAAGAGGAGATCATCTTGGCATACTCTTCGTTGAGACGCTGGCGATATTGCTCGAACTCGGTTCTCTTCTCCTGCTTATAGCGTTCAAACTCAGCCTTCTTCTCTGCCTTATACTTCTCGAAAGCCGAAGCACCGGAGCTTTGGGACGACCCTCCCGAACTCTGCGCCATAGCCCCCGATAGCCCTAAGAGAAAAGCAGTTATTAAAAATACAGTTATACGTTTCATAACCAAAGTATTTGAGGAAAGATAAAGATGTTTTTATGAGGAAAGATAAATATGAGAAATCCATCGGAAGCCGAAACCACCGATGGATTCCTTTTATCAGATGCTTAATGTAATTCTCTAACTCACTGTAATTCTTTTAAAGAGTTTTAGCGAATTACGCTTTAAGTCAATTTGTGAATAGACGGCTGCCTTCTACATTCACTTACTGTTTGGCATTGTAGATTTCTTTGACTTCTTCAGCAGAAAGCAGACGGGAGTCGTAGATTCTGAGGTTATCAATAGTGAAGTTGGAGGTAGTCAAAGTATAATCCTGGAATTTGGTAGTTCCTCCTATTACAAAGGAATTCGGGTAATCCACCCCTGCAGCATTTCCAGCTCTCGTTTCAGTAATAGTACCTGCTTTCTTTCCATCAATGTATAGAACAGTGGTCCAGGTTCTATCATTATAGTTTGGATCTGTATATTCACTTACTATAACAATATGGTGCCAAGTATTACCACTAATATTACCATGGATGAAACTTAGGTTCTCATCCTTATAACGACTCTCATACTCATTGTTATTACCATAACAAACCCATTTTAATCTACCATTATACATTGATAGCGTGAAACGATTCAGATTATCTGAACACTTTGAAGTGAAAATTATGCCATCATTGAGATCCTTGACCCAAAAACTAATAGAAAATGTCTTATTACATATAAGACCATAAGGCACTAAAATTGAACTGTCATTCGTTTTGGAGAACTGTGTAGCCTGACCTGAAACACCACTCACAAAAACGGGATCGTTAATGCCGAAACCATCATATTGACCCATTACGTCGTCGTAGCTGTCATTCAAAGTATAGTAGGCTGCCAAGCCATTTGTCACTACAAGTTTGCCGGGATCGTCACCGGGATTATTAGGGTTATCGGGGTTATCCGGATTATCGGGATTATCGGGATCATCACCGGAAGGCGAACTGAGTATATTCAAAGTGATTGTCTGATCGACTATACCGTCTGAGATGATGAACGTTGTCACCATATCATTCGTCA
>CAMWIF010000251.1 GCA_947174225.1 uncultured Porphyromonadaceae bacterium
GGCAACCGTACAAAGAAATAATCTCACCGTAGAACATCTTCAAGAAGTAAGAAGCCGTTTCAAAATAATAAAAGCTTCCAAATCGAAATCTGACTATCTTACGGATAAAATAAAAACTGCGCCCATGACGATGAGCGCAGTTTTTATTTTATCCCTCTCCTTAAACTCTAAACCTTAAACCTTAAATCCCATCCCTTCCAAATACCCTGTAAGTATCAGAACAGCCGCCATCTCGTCAGCGCGACCCTTTTCCTGACGCTGTTTCTTCTTAAAACCACCCGCTATCATCTCACGATGAGCAATAGTAGATGTAAAACGCTCATCCACCATCGTGATTTTCATATCCGGCATCTCCTTGCGCAACACGCCTAAAAACGGACGGATATACTTCATGCTTTCACTTGGATTGCCATGCAGATCGCGTGGTTCACCTACAATTATCTCATCCACCGGCTCACGACTACAGTAATCTTTCAGAAATTTCATCAATTCGCTCGTAGCAACCGTTGGCAGCCCGTTGGCACTAATTTTCAATGTGTCGGTTACAGCCACGCCACAACGTTTCCGACCATAGTCTATAGCTAATATTCTTCCCATACTTCAAAATTAGACAATTTAACCCGTATCACTCTCTTTCATTAACATTTTTTAAGACCATTTCCGACTGTTAACCCTTTTAATGGTTAATTTCTTGTTTCCACACCCCCTTATAAACTATTTGCAGAATCCACTTGCAATGATAATTTATCCTAACTAATTTTGCACTAAAATAACAATGATTATGTCCAATCGTAAAACACACCTTCTAATGCTCCTCGCATTCTCACCGTTTTTGGCAGATGCGCAGTCAAATGCAAAGGAGGTCTTTTCCGATATATCTCCGGCTGATGTCACAGCCGCTAAAAAAGAGAATATGCCGGATAAATGGACCTTTTCCGACTGTATGGAGTATGCCATAGCCAACAGTACAGATGTACGTCGTGCCCTCCTTTCTATACTACAGGCTGATGAGAATGTAGGATCAGCTAAAGATGCCTGGCTTCCCACCGTAGGTTTCTCCACCAACCAGAATTTTACCAACTATCCCGTATCAACGGAAGGACGTACCTCTAATGTCTACGGAAGTTCATATAACGTCAACGCAGCTTGGACTGTATGGGAAGGTAACGTTAGAAAATACCGTCTCGAATCAGCAAAGCTTCAGCGTAGGCAACAGCAGCTCGCCGGCGACGATGCAGTTAAGGAGATTACCCTCGGAGTCCTTTCAGCCTACCTTAATATAATGTATGCGCAGGAGACTGTCTCCATAGCCAAGCAAACTCTTGAAGTCAGCACGTCACAGACCAACCGTGCCCGTCGACTTATGGAATCCGGCAGAACATCCAAAGTGGACTACGCGCAGATAGAAAGCCAGATGGCACAAGACCAGTATAATCTTGTGCAAGCCGAGAGCAACCTCTCTACAGCCAAGATGAATATGAAGAAGATTCTTAATCTTGGTCTTGATTACAATTTCGAAATTTCCGAACCTACTCTTGCTGATTCAGAAATCTCCGCACTTCTGCCATCAAAGCAGGAAACTTATAATCTTGCCGCCGCGTGGTTACCCGGGATTAAGAGCAACGAGATAAGTAAGGATGTATATGCCAACGATATTAAGATTGCCAAAGCCGGCAACCTACCCAACATTGCTCTTCAAGGGGGAGTAGGCACAGGCTATACTTCCGGAGGTAATAGCTGGGGTTGGCAGATGGGACACGGACTGAACGAGAATGTGGGTGTGTCGGTGTCAGTGCCTATATACGACGGCAATTCCACTCGCCGCGCCGTGGCAAAGGCGAAACTTGCAGCTCTTGACTACGACATCACTCGTGAGGAACTTCTCAACAATCTCTCACAGACCATTGAGAATCTCTATATTGATGCCGACAATGCCAAGGCTAAATATGCAAGTGGTACAAAGCAGCTCGAAGCCACACAGATGACAGCAGACCTTGTCAACCGTCAGTTTGAATTGGGACTTGTGAATCCTCTCGAACTTCTCACAGCCCATAATAATCTCCTCAATGCTCGCCTCGAACTCCTGCAAAGCAAGTTTATGGCAATCCTCTCCAACAAAACAATATCTTACTACGCTACTTCCAACGTAAATCTGTAACCCGGAAAAATTTATCAATATGAACAGATACGCTCTATATATCTCCGTAGCTGCTGTGACTGTCGCCGCTGTGTCTTGCTCGGAGAAAACGAAAATGGAACTTGAGACATACACGGTAGAACCGACATCTATGTCGGAGGTTGTCACCGCTACCGGCACAATGGAGTCAGTGACACAGGTGGATGTGGGTACACAGGTCACCGGTATCATCGAACATCTTTATGCTGATTATAACGATACCGTAAAGAAAGGTCAGCTCCTTGCCGAACTTGAAAAGACACTTCTCGATAGCGAATTGAGAAGCGCAGATGCAAATATGGCATCCGCAAAGGCAAGCTATGAGTATGCCAAGAAGAATTATGAGCGCGATAAGGCTCTCCATAATGAGCAGCTTATCTCCGATTATGAGTTCCAGACCTCTCAGCGTGATTACGATGTGGCACGACTTTCCTATGAGAAATCTCAGGCTGACCGTGTACGTGCAGCCAAGAACCTCAATTATGCGGAGATCTATTCCCCCATCGACGGTATAATCATATCCCGCGAGGTCGAGGTCGGTCAGACAGTCGTTTCAAGTATGAACGTGGCTAATCTTTATGTAATAGCCGACCTTGACAATATGCAGGTAGTCGGGAACGTCGACGAAGCCGATATAGGTCAGGTAAAGGTGGGGCAACATGTCACTTTCACCGTTGACGCCTACACCAATGATGTTTTCAATGGCACTGTCACCCAGGTACGTCTGAACCCTACGACAGAATCTAATGTGGTGACTTACGAAGTAATCGTAAACGCACCGAACCCCGACCATAAGCTTATCCCGGGTATGACGGCTAATCTTACCATCTACACTCTTGAGCTTAACGATGTGCTAGCCGTGCCTCTTAAGGCTCTTAAATTTCAGCCACAGGATAGTGATGACAAAGAGAACGGCTTGCCCCAGGCGGTACCTGCCGAAAATGCTCAAGGTCCTTCAGTTTGGGTTGAACGTGACGGCAAACTTATCCAGACTCCCGTGGAACTTGGTATGATGAACAGTGTTTACCAGCAAATCAAATCCGGTCTTAAAGCCGGCGATAAGGTGGCTCTTCAATACAATATGATTATGGGCAAAACTCAAAATAAGAAACAAGAAGAGAATCCCTTTATGCCAAAACCACCGGGAGCAAATAAGAAAGACAATAAAAAGTAGTTAGCAGCTGGTAGTTTATAGTTAATAGGTAGTCTAAACTGCTATGTCATAAACTATAAACTATAAACCATAAACAAGACTTTAATGGCTAAAGAAATAATAAAGATTGAAAATCTTAAACGCTATTTCAAGGTAGGCGACGAGACGGTCAAAGCCCTTCGTGGCATCTCGTTTACTATCTACGAAGGGGAATTCGTGACCATTATGGGTACTTCCGGCTCAGGCAAATCCACTCTGCTGAATACCCTTGGTTGTCTCGACACTCCTACATCCGGCGAATATCTCCTTGACGGCATACCCGTGAAGGGCATGGGTAAGAACGAGCGTGCAAGAATCAGAAACCGTAAAATCGGGTTCATATTCCAGAACTATAATCTCCTTCCCAAGACCACTGCTCTTGAGAACGTGGAATTACCTTTGATCTACAACTCCTCTGTCTCCGCCAAGGAGAGAGCGGAAAGAGCGGAGAAATGTCTGCGTGAAGTTGGACTGGGTGAGCGTCTTTTGCACAAAAGCAATCAAATGTCAGGCGGTCAGCAGCAGCGTGTTGCCATTGCCCGTGCATTGGTCAACAACCCGGTAATCATTCTTGCTGATGAGGCTACCGGTAACCTTGATACACGTACATCTTTCTCTATCCTTACGCTTTTCCAGCGTCTGTATCGGGAAGGAAAGACAATTATCTTCGTTACCCATAACCCGGAGATAGCACAATACTCATCACGCAACATTATGCTGCGCGACGGACGTATTGTAAGCGATGAATATAATAACGACATAAAATCAGCGGAAGAGGTGTATAGGTCACTTCCGGTTGACAATGAATAAAAAGCATACGTTATGAATATAAATAATCTGTTGAAGATAGCTCTCAAAGCTCTCAACAATAATAAAATGCGCTGTTTCCTCACGATGTTGGGCGTGATTATCGGTGTTGGAGCGGTCATAGCTATGCTTGCCATAGGTCAAGGCTCTAAGAACTCTATTAAGGCTCAAATCTCGGAAATGGGCAGCAACATGATTATGATCTTCCCCGGTGCGGAGCGACGTGGCGGTGTGCGCCAGAGCAGCGACGATATGCAGACCCTCAAGCCAACCGACTATGAAGCAATTGTTAACCAAGCCACCACCATCGCCAATATCACACCGTCGGTAAACAGTTCCGGACAATGGATTAACGGCAACAACAACTACCC
>CAMWIF010000252.1 GCA_947174225.1 uncultured Porphyromonadaceae bacterium
ACCATTTATTTCACAAAGTTACTTAAAATAACGATTGGACCAAAGAAAAAAGTATATTTTAATAATAAAATAAAAGAAATATAGGGTGTTTTTATTGAAATATTAGGGAAATCCCTAAAAACTCCCATATGAGGTGCCTCATATGGGAGTTTTATCCTTGTAAGATTAGCGTGAGAATAGTTTAGAATAAGTAAGATATGTGGCTTGTGGCTTGAAGATACAGTCAGAAGATGAAGATATAGTCAGAGGCCGAAGAAGCGTTTGGAGTTTTTCTTGCGGAGGTGGGTTCGTTCTTCTGCGGAGAGGACAGGGGCATCCATTTCGGCTTGAATACGTCTTTCCTCGTGGGCGGAGAGTCTGGTTGAGAAGGCACTCCACATGGCTCTTGTGCCACCGACAGTGGAATTGAAAGCCATGGCGTTGTCGATGTGCATACGTTTTGATATGGTGTCCACGTCGATGTTGGCGCCGATGAAGTTGAAGGTCCAGCCCTTCTCTTTCAACTCGGAAATGAGTCGAGCCACCTGGTCGTAGGTATAGTGGCGGGAGGCATTCTCCATGCCATCCGTTATGATGGTTACGATTGCGGTGCTGTCTTCATGAGTTGAAGCTACGGCACGAAGATCCACCAGAGTAGAACCGACGGCATCGAGGAGGGGAGTGCCACCCCAGGGACGGTAGATTTCCGTTGTCATATCCGGAATGTCTGCAATCGGTTTATTCTTGTAGATGTAGCGAGAGGGGATTTCGGCGTTATCTTGGAAGAGGTAGATGCTCACAAGATTCCGTTGGGTGGCACCATATTTCTTGGTGAGCGAACGAATCACGTTGAGAGTTTCGTTGCAGCCGTCCACAGTCTGCTGGGTGAGTGGAGACATTGAGCCGCTCTCATCGAGGATGATGAGGTTGAACACGGTTGTTTTAGGAGTCTTTTCCATAATTAAGTTTTGTTGATGTGTGGAATGTTTTTCGTTTTTCTTTATTTTGTTTCAGCGGAAAATATCTTGTTAGAGCAAGAAAGCTGATTTAGCGTTGTTTTTCGATAAAATCGCGTTGTTTAGCAGAATTAGCGGGAGAATTTGCTGAAGAAGCCAAAAAGACCTTTGGTTGGTGCCTTTCTCTCTTCTCTTAACTCTTTCTCTTCTTTCCTCTCTGCCCTTAGATGTCTTTCCTCCCTTCTACGTGTATCGGGGTGAGAGAATCCGGTAAGGGTACCCGGTAAAGGTGGATGGGGTTCCGGTTCTAAATCGTCAGACTTGGCGAAGCGTTCCTCATTAAATGTATAGAGTTTTCCGGTTCTGCCGGAAGGGGCTTCGTTTAAATCTTTCACTTCCGATATTACATCCGAATCTATAGCTGTACGCAGGAAATTACGTCGGTCGTAAGAGGTGCGGTTGATTACCTCATACACTGTCTGGAGCTGGCTTATTGTGAAAGTCTTGTTAAGCAGCTCGAAAGCCACCGGTTTAAGCAGCAGTATTTCCTTGAGATATTCCCGTGCCTCACGGATAATCTCGCTATGGTCGAAGGCGAGAGGTGGAAGCATATCGTCATCAAACCACATTGCGTTCGCAGCGTCGTCGCCTGCCGACACATTGTAATCACCCGGTTTCACCAATGCAATGAAGGCTACGGTCACTACCCGTTCTCTGGGGTCTCTGCCTACTTTGCTGTATACCCTAAACTGGTCAAGGAAAACATTGGAGAGATTCGTTTCCTCTTTCAGTTCACGGGCAGCCGTTTCCTCGATGGTTTCATCCATACGCATAAATCCACCCGGCAACGCCCAATATCCGAGAAATGGCTCATTTCCACGCTCTATAAGCAGGATTTTTAGAGCCTTACCGTTAAACCCGAAAATCACACAGTCTGCCGTGATGGCAGCGTGAGGGTAGCGGTAGCAGAACTTCAGTTCCGTATCATTTGCAGAGCTCAACTTGTCGTTAGTGGTATGTCCTTTGGGTTGGTTCATATCGGTCGGTTTTATTCACGCAGCCGGATTGAAATTTCTCCTTGTGCGTTAATTTGACGCAAAGTTAATGCGTTAATTTGACGCACGCAAATTTTTGTGCGTAAAAATGACGCATTGTTCTATAGTTTAACCTTTGTTAACATTGAAAGACCTCTCTATAGTGTGATTGCAAAGATAAAAAGGCTCGATAATAAGTTTTACATCCTTTCTATAAAGGCAGTTTAAGGAATGACCAGAGATTTAATCTTAACTCTAAAAGTATCTCAATCTGTAGGTGTATAGGCTTTTCTATTAACTTTCTTCTAAAGAAAAAAGGATTCTTTGTCCTATCGGTGTAAATATCTCAGGATTTTTATCTAATTTTGCATATTGAAACAAAAATCGTTAAGTATTCTTTTCGGTATTCGTTAATGTTGCCGAGATGATGTAGGTGGTAAAAGCAGTTGTCATCTTTAAGGCAATAATAATTATCAAGCTTAGAAAACTAAACAGTTAACTATTAATAATGAGAGATAAAAAGAATCTACAATCACTTACCTTGGCATTATGTGCCGGATTGGTATTATTGTCAACGCCCTCTTGCGATAAAAACAATGATATTATTAATGAGGAGTTTGAGGTGATTGATCCGGGTAATCCCGCCGGGACGCTTGTCGTAGAGAAAGTGGATGTTCCTACTGCTATCATTGGTAGTCTGGGAGCGGCTGAAGATAATTTGAAAAATTGTTTTACAAATATTGTTGACCCTCAAGATGCTAAAGTTATTATTATCGACAGCGGGTCAGTGGGGGAATATGAGGAGATTCTTTCTGAAGCCTACAGTAATGGTGTGTTGATTGCTGTTTTTAATCCCGACAGCTCAGTGTTGTCAGGCTGGAGTGAAAATAATAATATTTTTTATGCCGGTCCTACGGAGAACGAAAAATGTGCAATTTACGGTTTCAACAATCGCGGTACCTCTTACTCTTATCATGACACGTATGAAATTGATGATTATGAGGTGCCTCTGTTCCATTTATGCAATTGGGTAAACACTGTTTCCGGAACCCGTCTTAAAGGTGTTGACTTACGGACTAAAGAAATCAAGAAACGATTCTTGCCACAAAGCGTGACCCATACATTTAGAATTTCACTTGATGAGCAGCAACTGATTGACGGTCATTGGGCAGCTCCCGGTCAACTGGCACTTTCTACTACAGCCAATGTCACATATGACATTTATCCGATTCGTGTTTTTGATGGCAATGCCACAGGGGAGTATTATGCTGTTGAGGCTGAGATGACACTCCATAACGCTCCTATGAATAACGGAAGTTGGAGTCGTCGCCGGGGAAATGAGTTGACTCAACTTTGTGGGTTCTATCTCAACCGCTGCGACATTTCGGCAAATCTTCTCCGCAAATCCAATAGTAATTTCGTGGAGTCTGCTTCCCACATGTTTGCTGAGGGTACTCGTCCTCATCCTGCCTCTTCTTCTGATGCCAGTGCATACGATCCGGGTTTTGAGTGGTCTCTCGACGCCACTGTATCAGGAGGTATTCCCGACAGTAAGGATAACTATAAGCTTACTGCTTTCAATAATTGGATATGGAGCAATTCCTCTAATGCCACGTTGCCTGGTGTTGAGATTAAAAATACTGACAATGCAGCAGATGTGGATTATTCACTTGTGGTTAACGGTCTGCCCGGTGCTACCGATGATCTTACTGTTACTCCGATTCCGGATTTGGCAACCGGCGACCTCACATTCAAATATTCATGGATATGGCGTGTAGGTGATATTGATGAGAGTTCAGATGAATGTCTGTATATGCAGGTTGGGCTCAATCCGGTATATCAGGCTTATCAATGGGTCACCGGTGGAAAAATGACTGTCGGTGAATTTGAAAACGCTGTGCTTGAAAGTAAGTCCACATTCAAGATTCCACTTACTCCACCAAATCGTGTGGCTACGGGTAGTGCGGTTGTCAGAAACTCTTCCGAAGGCTCTTATTACATCGAGGATATTAAGCTTTGGCGCAATAAGACAACCGACAATGAACCTGATTTCGTTCTTCCTCAGACAATATCCACTTCCACAGCCACAGGTGGCAGCGGTGTGAGTGCCACGATGCTGATTCTTCCAGCTGGCGACTATACGATTAAGGGTGTAAGGTATTCAATGGAGAATGGAGAGCGTGTGGATGAACACGTGATTGTAAACACCCAACCGATAACCCTCTCTGTAGCCGGAAACATCACAATTGACTTCGGTTCCGACATATTTACAGTTATGTGACGTTCATCGCGTCTGACATATCCTTCCGTCAAAAGTATATTCGGATAATTTTACGCAAGTGAGGTTATAATCGTTCAAACGATTATAACCTCACTGTTTAATATACTTATTGAAAGGTGATTAGTTACAGTTATTGAACTCGCTCAATAATTAAAATAATCTTCGTTAGATATGTAAATACTCGAGATAGAACCAGTTATTTCAGACCTAGACAAAGAAACACGTCCTGACTACGTTGTGTTGACTCTTCCACTGAAAACGAAAACTTATACCCCACAAGATACC
>CAMWIF010000253.1 GCA_947174225.1 uncultured Porphyromonadaceae bacterium
CATTACGTGTGAACGGAAGTGTTGCGTTATGTGATGCAGCTTTATCTGTAAACGTAGGCACGTTATTATACCACTCCGCACCATATACACCCTCATTGGTGATAAAATTTGGATATGTGCGTTGCCAGCCGCGCGGCACTGTGGCACCATGGAAATTGACAAGGAGGTTATGACGTGCAGCAGCGTCCAGTATCTCCTTCATAAAACGGAAGTTACGATTGACATCGCCACAGAAAAAGTCAACCTTCACACCCTTCACACCAATATTCTCACACCAGGCAAATTCCTTCTCGAGCCCTTGGGGAGTATTGAGACGGTATTTCGGACCGGGAGCACCATCCACCCAGCCGATTGAGGAATTGTACCATATCATAGGTTTCACACCCTTTTCCACTGCGTATGCCACAGCATCTTCCACTGTCTTACCATCCTTCATCTCATCCCATTCAGCATCAATCAGAACATAGGGCAGCTTCAACTCTGCCGCCATATCAACATACTTCTTAATGATGTTGAAATCGTTTGAACCGTGATTATAAGCCCAGTATACCCAAGCTGCCACACCCGGTTCAACCCAGGAGCCATCAGGAAGGATACAAGGAGCGGAGTTGTCGGTGATAAGTGTCGATTCCACCACGTCGCTGAGCGAACCGGCAATGAGGGTCTGCCATCCGCCGTTTTCAGTGCCGTCAGGACGAAGATCGAAGACAGGATTTCCCGTACCCGGTTCTTGCGACGCATAATACATACTCGTGCCAGCTTCAAAAGGGGTAATGCCCGATTCTGAAAGCAGAGCAAAAATACCATCCTTATATTCCACTAAGGCTGGATAGCCATAACGTTTCCCCTCAGTCATTGCCGGATCTTTCGGGAAAAAGCCCTCATAAGCTTCCGACCATTCCGACAGCCAGCAATGTTGGGGGGCAATAAATTCAATTTTTGACGGTCCATTCTTTCTCCACGCCACACCGTCATTATACACGCGCATTGTCAGGGTGTCGCCCGAAGCAAGACGATAAGCCTGCTCCACATATTCATTGGCACACCATTTACGCTTTCCCGTCTGCATCCAGTAGCCTACACGCTGAGTAATCTCATCGCCAACAGGTGTAGCTTCACCACAAAGTACAGCCATTAGTGGTAAAGATTTGCCGGATGCCGAGTAGTTTATCGCCACGCCCATATTGCCTTGGGGCGTCGCAACGAGTTGCCCATTGGGCGACGTCAAAGCCATTGCGGTAAAGCCTGTGACCGATGTTGCCGTAAATCCTGCAACCGACAAGAATAAGGCAGTTATTATATGTTTCATATATTTGGTTTTTCAGAACTATGTTACCATCAAAAAATACTCCTCCGGTCTGAGGCGCACCTCAGATCGGAGGAGGCTATTTATGTAAATAGAAGAAGGTAGCTTTACATTTTTACAGTCATCTTCTTTCCCGTGTATTTCACATCCTTGCTCTGACCAAAAGGTGTGGTCACACGGAAAGTGCGGCTGTTGAGCATACCGTCATATGAACCCTTACGTGCGCCGATAGTGAGTGTCTGCTTCTTGTCGTCCCACTTCATAGGAATCTCAGTATACTTACCGTCGAGATAGTTGTAATTGTCACCCTCATCCTCGTAGAGCACAAACTCACCGTCTGCACCGGGATAGACATTGAGCGTGATGAAATCCCAAGGTTTTTCGTTGACATACTGCAAGTCCTGACCTAAGGGGAGTATGCTTCCGGCTTTCACGTAGAGCGGAGAATGTGAAATAGGTGCTTTCGCCTGAAGCTTTACTCCACCCTTGATGCGCTCGTTAGTCCAGAAATCATACCAGTGGGTACCGCCGGGAAGATATACCTCGTAAGTCTTCTCCTCGGTCCAATCAACCGGATTCCAGCCACCCTGACCACCATTGGCATTCTTGTTCCAACCGCTCATAGCATCGGTCTTTACCACCTTCTCCTCAGTGTAGAGAGGATCAACCACGGGACACACGAGGAGATTGCGACCGAACATAAACTGACGGTTGTTGTTCCAAGTATTCTTGTCGTCCTTAAAGTCCATAAAGAGGGCACGCATAAAGCTGTCGTCGTTCTCGCTCACCTGACGGGCAGTGCTATATATGTAAGGCATCAGGCGGTAGCGCATCTTGACGGCATCCACCAAGGCATCGTAAATCGGCTCACCCTCCTCTCCGAAGTAGTAGATCTCGCGGAAAATATCAGCACCGTGGCTACGCATCATCGGGTTGAATAGACCGAACTGCATCCAGCGGGTCATCAGTTCCTGGAACTGCGGATTCTTGGGAGCTGAATTGTCGTTCCAGTTACGGTTGTAGGCTCCGGCAAAGAAACCGCCTATATCGGTGTTGACGTTAGGATTTCCTGTAAGCGTATGGTTAAGGCAGAGGGGAACCTGATTGCGTAATGACTCCCACGAACTGCCCACGTCGCCGCTCCAAGTATTTGCTCCATAACGCTGCTGCCCGGTGAAATAAGAACGAGTGAGAATAAATACACGCTTATCCTTGTCTTCGGCACGCTGGTGCTGGTCAACTCCACCCACTGTCATAAAGGGGAAGAGATTGCGGACACGCCTGTAAGAGCCGGCTGAACATTCCTCATCAAGGTCGGAATCCTTATATTGCATATGGTCAGGGTCGGTAGAGTCCATCCACCAAGCGTCGATGCCCATATCGTGAAGACGTTTCAGATTGTTCCAATAGATGTCACGCGCTTCAGGACTGTAGCAATCATAGACTCTTACTCCTGAAAGGTAATCACGACGGGGAGGCCACTCGGTAAGACCGGATTCGGGCCAAGTCTCGAACGAGAATAGAAGCCCCTTGTCGTTAAGCTCCTTATATTGCTTGGTCATCGGACCGAAGCTTGACCATATGCTTATGCTCATATGCGCATTGTTGTTATGCACACTGTCGATCATCTGCTGTGCCTTATCGAAGTCGGGGCTGATAAACTCCATAGCATTCCAGGTATAGTTCGAACCCCAATATTGCCAGTCTTGAATTATGCCGTCGAGGGGTATGCCGAGCTTGCGGTATTTATCAACCACTTCGAGAAGTTCATCCTGAGTCTTGTAGCGTTCACGGCTCTGGTGGAAGCCGTAAGTCCAGAGAGGAAGCATTGGCACCTTACCGGTGAGCCAGCGAATGTCGGCTATCACGCCGTCGGCATCACCGCCATACATAAAGTAATAGTCAACAGCATCTCCCACCTGGCTCTCAAGCTCAAGAGTAGCATTGTCGTTAAGAGCTGTAGGGGAATAATTATCCCAATATATGCCGTAGCCTTTTATACTTTGGAAGAAATGGGCATAGTCCTCAAGGTTAGACTGCTGCATCAGGCGATGTTCGCCACGCTGCGACATCTTGCCGTTCTGAAGCATACCTATACCATAGATAGGTTCATCTGTTTCGAGAGCGAAGCTCTGCATCACCTTATAGGATCCCTTGTCAATACCTTCAGGAATCGGAGTGAAGCTATAATTTCCCTCAGCGAGAAGGAGCTCTCTGTCGGGCTTGATGAAGGAGACCTTACCGGTGTTCTCATCCACAGTGACAGTAAGAGCTGACGTTTTGTAGGTGGATATGTTACCTTCAGTTTTTTTATTGACTTTCACAGTCTCCGGCTTGGCAATCACCACAGCCGACACGGGAGCGACGGTTTTACCGTCGGGGAGCTTGGTCACTCTGACAATCTGCGGAGTGTAAAACTCTATCGAGACACCCTCAGCCATAGCAGTCAGGCTCCAAAGGGCGAGTGCCATTCCGGCAATTGTGTATTTTTTCATTGGTTTATAGTGTGTGGTTTTTAGTTTATAGTTTATGGAAGGGTGAGGGTCGTTGCAGTGCCGTTATAGGAGACGGCTTTTTCCTTATTGCCGACACGTATTCGGAAATCACGGCTATCGAGAGCACCGGGATAAGTGCCCTCTGCTTCGGAGATTGTCAGGCTACGGGTAGCGTCGTCCCAATTGAAACGTATGCGCTGCCATTCCCCCTTTTCGAATCCGTAGCCGTCGCCACTATCATCATAGAGCGTAAACTCTGCATCAGCTCCGGGATAGATTGTAACCGTCACAGGCTTACCTACACTTGCTCCGGTATGTTCTACCGGCTCGATGGTCGGGATAATGCTTCCACCCTTCACAAACAGGGGAATTTCGGCAAGAGGAGCGGAGGCAGTCACGGTCTGCCCACCGTTTAGCTTCTCACCTGTGCGGAAATCAATCCAGCCTGACTCATTGACGGGGAGATACACCTCACGACGGTCGGCACCCTCGGATGTCACGGGACATACCATAATGTCTCCAAACATATATTGGTCTTTGATGTCATGGACATTCCTGTCTTTAGGAAAATCAAAACCGAGGGGCCGTGCCATCGAATAGCCACCTGCACTCTGCATAGCAGCCATACTATAATTGTAAGGTAGTAGTGAGTATCTCAGGTTTATCATTGAGAGTATGGCGTCATAATAAGGAGTCCCCGGTTCACCGAACTGCCAGATTTCACGCGGAGT
>CAMWIF010000254.1 GCA_947174225.1 uncultured Porphyromonadaceae bacterium
AGGTAAACTGATAGATGAGTTTTATGTAGGCATCACCCCGGGTGCATTCTGTTGGAAATAAAATCAAATTCAATGAAGAAGTTTATAGTATTATTGGGGGCTGTTTGGGCTATGACCTCATTATCGGCACAGACTTCGCAAAGGGTAAATAACTTGCGTGAGGTCGTGATTTGGGGCGGGCGACCTATGAAAGACATCGGTGTGCAGAAGACTACCTTCGACTCCATTGCTCTTAAAGAGAATATCGCCTTATCAATGGCAGACATTCTTACATTCAACTCGTCGGTTTTTGTCAAAAGCTATGGAAGGGCTACCCTATCCACTGTGGCGTTCCGTGGCACATCTCCAAGCCATACACAGGTGACCTGGAACGGTATGCGCATCAACAATCCTATGCTCGGTATGACCGACTTCTCAACCATACCCTCCTACTTCATAGACCAAGCATCACTTCTTCACGGCACATCGTCAGTAAACGAGACCGGAGGGGGCTTAGGCGGACTTGTGAAGTTAGGTACCCTGCCGGAGGTTGCGGAAGGTGTTAACATGCAATATGTACAGGGAATCGGCTCCTTCAAGACATTCGATGAATTTGCTCGGTTTACTTATGGAAGCGAGCATTGGCACGTGTCAACCCGTGTAGTCTACTCCTCATCGCCCAACGACTATAAGTATATCAACCACGACAAGAAGATAAACATATATGATGAGGATAAGAATATAATTGGTCAATATCATCCTACGGAAAGGAACAAGAGCGGTGCGTACAAGGATTTCCACGCTCTGCAAGAGGTGTATTATAACACCAAGAAAGGGAACCGCTTCGGCTTGAACCTTTGGTATATAAACTCCAACCGAGAATTGCCTTTGCTGACAACCGACTACGGTGACGAGCACGGTTTCGAGAACCGTCAGCGGGAACAGACCCTCCGCAGTGCGCTGTCGTGGGACCCCCGGGTCGACTGATGGAAAGGTGATGGGAAGGGTGGCGAGATATCCACTTGGATGGCATATGATTATAAACGGGAAGTGGCTGAAAACAATTGGTCGGCTATGACACGTTCACGGAGCCACGTCAACACGTTTTACGGTCAGGTGGAAAGTGAATTTAACCCGACAAGGAGATGGTATTTCACCGCTAACCTTTCGGCTCATCAGCAGTTTGTGCGCTCAGCCGATAAGAATATCCTACTCCAAGACGGCGATAAGGCGATTGTAGGCTATGACAAAGGACGAATAGAGCTTTCCGGTTCGGCTTCGGCTAAGTGGAAGCCTATTGACCCTATCGGGATGTCGCTTGTGGTAAGGGAGGAGATGTTTGGCAACACTTGGGCACCTATCATACCTGCCTTTTTCATTGACGGACTGCTTTCGCGTGAGGGAAATGTGATGCTGAAAGCTTCCGTATCAAGAAATCATAAATTCCCTACACTCAACGACCTTTACTTTATGCCCGGAGGGAACCCGAACCTGAAGAGTGAACACGGCTGGACCTATGATGCAGGAGCCTCTTTCGACATTGGCTGGCAAGAACCCTTCCCTGTGTCGATGGGGGGCAGCGTCACGTGGTTTGACAGCCGCATTGACGATTGGATTATCTGGTTGCCCACCACCAAAGGTTTCTTTTCTCCCCGCAATGTCAAGAAGGTTCACGCCTATGGCATAGAGGGGAAGCTCAACATTGCTTTTGAACTTTTTAAAGGTTGGCTGTTTGACCTGAACGGTTCATATTCCTGGACCCCCTCAATCAATGAGGGTGAAAAGATGTCGGCTGCTGATAAATCGGTAGGCAAGCAGTTGCCATATGTGCCCAAGCACTCTGCCTCGTTTACCGGGCGTGTCACTTGGAAAACCTGGAGCTTTCTGTATAAATGGGCATACTATTCGGAACGGTTTACTATGTCGAGCAACGACTATACCATTACCGGGCATCTGCCCAAATATTATATGAGCAACATCTCGCTTGAAAAGGGATTATCGTTCAAACCACTTGACCTACAATTGAAATTGGCAGTCAACAACCTCTTCAACGAGGATTATCTTTCGGTCTTGTCGCGTCCAATGCCGGGCATCAACTTCGAGTTCTTTATAGGTATTACCCCCAAATTCACCAAGAAGAAATCTACCTCCTCACCATCCTTTTGAGCATAGTTCTGACTGTGCTCAAAAGGATAGAATTATTATATCGTTCTACCTACTATTGATAATGTGTTGCTACACTTATTTGTTTTATTCGGATAAAGTATGTAAAAATTACTAACAACTACGAATTAAATATACCTTTTCCCTCCGGAAATCATAACGTTTCCAAAAACTCGTTAGGGGTATAAACAGGAAGTTTTGAAAACTGAAAGTCTTTACCGTTTCTCGTTATTATACCTCTACAGCCACTTGATAGTGCTGTCTGATATTGAATTGCATCCTCATAGTCAGAGGCATTTGTCTCTATAGCTTCACTGAGGTGTATGGCTGTATTATCTGCAACCTCAAAAGATTCCATTATACCTCTAAGCATCTGATTTCGCAATTCAGACGGCATTTTACGGTTAATATAGGCAAAATTAGCCACGGTCAGAAAACTGACAACGAATCTATAGCCATTTCTGGAACCTTCTCGAAGAACCTGAGCCGCTACGGGTGAAAAATCAGGACGTACCAAATAATCCATTAGAAAGTTGGTGTCGAGAAATATCTTTTTCATTTCGACAAGATGTATTGGGTGCGTTCGTCATTCATATCTATATAGGATGGGTCGTAGCTTTTACGTAGTGCCTCAAGCTTATTAAACCAGGCATCTACACTTTCATCAGCTTTCACAGAAGACCTATCCGAAAGTCTCGCCTCCAATACTCCTTTCATATTTTCAATCATCCGCTGAAGTAGACCGACGTCTGCACCAGTGTCAAGTGTAACAAGTAGCTGTGTCATAATAGTTCATTATTAAAATTATTGCTCCTAAGCCTTACCCATTCAAACCCCACGTTATTCTTAAAACGAAGAAGAATAGGAGTTGAGGCAACGCAAATATAGTATATTTTTATAACACTTGCAAGTTTTATTATAGTTAGCTATAATAGATTTATATTCGTAGGATTGTCTTTTGAGGGTGATGCCACCTTATGGCAGAGGCATCACCCTGATTTAAGCCTCAGACCGCAAATTTCACATCTACAAACAAGCGTCTACCCATTTCAAGGGTCACACTGATCACCTTGTGTCCGAAAAATGAACTGCGCTTCAATATGTTTGTCTGATATACTGAGGTATCTGCGCCATATATGGCAACAGAATCAAGTCTGTTAGGATCAAGCGTATTGGAGTAGAAGACATATTTCACAAAGGGAATTGGCTTATGCGCTTTGCGACGAGTTGTAAACCCATCCTCTTGTGGCATAATACCACGATAAGCTACCTCATCATCCTTTTGGCTATTCAGGAGCTGCTCTCTATAGATATTGATTATAGCCACATATGAAAAGCCTTTATTGGGACGTACCATTTCCACCCGATCGTTTTCTGATGCACGTGAGCTTAGCACACAGAATATGGCACGAATTTCACGCTCGATTGACGGTATGGTTTTGGATTTGGGCTTAGTCTTGGGATTCCTTTCGGCATTGAGGTTGTTGGGGGAAGCGTGGTTACTGGATTTTGCGAGTTTAGCAGAAGCGGTGGAAGTAGTAGAAACAGCTACAGCAGCTGCTTTACGAGCTTTGCTCTCAATAGCCTTAAAAGAGAGCATAGAATTGAATTTGAGATTCTTTTTCATACTTTAAAGTTTAGAGATAAAGAATATCGACTGCATTCTCCACTGCGGACTATTGTGGTGGGTGCAATCGATGTTGTTTAGTTGGTCGGAGGTGTTCCTCCGAGCGTCCGCTCAATATGTCAAAGATTTTTAAACTTTCAAGCTTGCTTGCCGTATGGACACAACATTGGCTATCAGCTATTAAAATTTAAGATTTTGAGCGGTCTGACTATTCAAGCCAGATCTCTAAACTTAATGTATGTAAAATATTCGTTGCCGAATTATAGTACAAAGTTAAGATAAAGAATTCAATTTTGCAATTTCTTTCCAATTAATATCAATTCTTTTTGAAAGTTTTTCAAGCAAAGACATTTGAATTAGCCCATTTTTTAATAATTTATACACCGGGTATGATAAATAGGAATTTTTTTCTTAACTTTGTGTTCTATAATTAGGGAAATATATCAATCCTATAATAGAAAGTATCTAACAGGAATATATCCAACTGAAAAATATCCTATTATCATGAAAAAGAATTTCATATTGGCGAGTATAATCGCCGCCACGGGATTTGTGACAGCAAGCGCACAGACCTACAAGGAATGGGATGACGTAAGTGTCACTCACCTTAACCGCGAGCGGGCACATACGCTCGGCATACCCTTAGCCGATGCCTCGGCTGTGGCTGAAAACAGTATTGAACAGTCGCCATACTATATGTCGCTCAACGGTGTATGGAAATTCAAATGGGTGCCTGA
>CAMWIF010000255.1 GCA_947174225.1 uncultured Porphyromonadaceae bacterium
AAATAACCGACATCACTATAAATTCTTCCTATTGGGATCAGAGCAATCATTTCTCGATACTTGATCAGAAAGCCCACGCTCTCTATGGAGAATTGTTGGGCGGTATCAAGGTCAAGATCTGGAAAAATATCTCAATGGGGTGGGATGCACGTTTCCGGTTTAAGTTTAAAAGTACCAAAGGAAGTAATTCTTCGCCCTGGTTTATTCCGGGCTATGGCACTTCTTCGCCGCTTTCCGCATCTTTCTCCCTAATATATACCGTTCCGATAAATAAGGGTAGAAAAGCTGCCGAACTTCCGGATGATGTGAAGGAGCTGCCCGACGGTGGCATTGCTCCTCCGACTGACGATCCGGATGCTTTGCCTGAGCGTAAGGAAATCATCTTACCGGAAAAGGGCAACAGTCCGCAAGGCTCGGAGTAGAATGAAGATTTGATGAAGTAGAACAATGAAAGTAGTCTAAAAAGCTGAGGCAGGATGGTAAAAGGTGGATAAACAAATATTTTAAGTGAACACGACGGCATATAAGGTCAGAAGGGGTACATTTGAGTAATAAATTTACTGAAATGTACTCCTTTCTTTCAATACGGTTTTGTAATTTTGCATTGACCACACTTCCGGCGGTCAATGCCGAAACGAAAGGTTTCGGATAGTATGTACTTTAATGTTTTTCCTATATTATTTCTAAATCATGAAAAAGGTAATTATCTCAGTATTGCTGATGACTATGACAGTGATGGCATGGGCGCGACCGTCGAGAAAGATTATAGATGGCGCTGGCAGCGGCCCCTATAAGGCTGAAGCTATATCAGAGGCTACGCTTCCTGACTCCACCGACTACACTATGAAGGCGAAGAACTTCCCCGATGTCAATGAACCTTTCACCGTGAAGGAGATACATTGCAAGTCGCGAGACGGAAAGGATATTTGGGGGCAGCTCTATATGCCGGTCAGCCAAGAGAAACAAGTGCCTATCGTCATAATGGCACACGGTTATAACGGTACACATTATGAACCGAAACCTTTTGCCGAGAGTCTTGCTATGAATGGTGTGGCAAGCTATATTTTCGACTTCTGCGGCGGAAGCAACAATAGTAAAAGTGAAGGAGAGACCACTGAGATGACCATTTTCACCGAAAAGGGAAATGTGGAAGACATCACTGAGATGGTGAAATCTTGGGATTTTGTTGATCCTGCCCGTGTCGCGCTTCTCGGATGCAGTCAAGGTGGACTTGTAGCCGGACTGACGGCAGCTGCAAATCCGGATGCCTACAAATCGTTGATATTGGTTTATCCGGCTTTCACTATTCCCGCTACCGCGCCTATGATGCTGAAACGTTTTGATGCCGACGGGGGTAAACCTCAGGAGGTCATGGGAATGAAATTGGGACGTGGTTATTATGAGGCAATTAACGGTATGGACCCTCTTGACAGTATAGGGGCGTATAAGGGAGATGTGTTCATTGTATATGGCGATAAGGATATGATTGTTGCCGGAGGTGTTGACAAGGCTGTTGAGAAATATGAGAAATGCAAGACACAAGTGATTGCAGGGGGTGATCACGGGTTCTCCAACTATCGTCACCATGAGGAGGCTACGGGTGGTATCGTTGACTTCGTTTTGAAAACACTATCCAAACCGCGCGGTAGATGGCACCATAAGTTCGATTCTTCAAATCCCGATGTGCATGATCCTGTGATGGCAAAGGAAAACGGTAAGTATTATATGTTTACTACGGGCATGGGAGTAGGTATGATGTCGTCAGACGATATGAAGACCTGGAAATTGGAAGAGCAGGTGCTGAATCCGATTCCGGAGTGGGCAAAGGAACCTGTGCCGGCATATAAAGGACATACATGGGCACCGGATATTATTAAGGTAGGCGATAAGTGGTATCTTTATTACAGTTGCTCCACATTCGGTAAGAATATCTCTGCCATAGGTGTAGCTACGAATAATACTCTTGATCCACAGTCGCCCGACTATAAGTGGGAAGATCAGGGTATGGTGATTATGTCGCAGCCCGGTGTCACCGATTGGAATGCCATTGACCCTAATGTGATAATTGACAAGAAGGGTAATCCTTGGCTCACTTTCGGCTCTTTCTGGGATGGTATTCAATTAGTGCAATTGGAGAAAGATATGAAAACACCGAAAGGTAAGCCGGTTACGATAGCGCGGCGCAGAAATGCCGATTCCGTGGCACATCTACAGCCGACAGCTAACACCAACGCGATAGAAGCTCCTTTTATAACCTATAAGGATGGTTATTACTATCTTTTTGTAAGTTATGATTACTGCTGCAAGGGAATCAACAGCAATTATAAGACAGCTGTGGGAAGAAGCAAGAATGTGGCTGGTCCTTATCTTGACAAGGATGGAAAAGATATGGCTGCTACGGGTGGCACAGTTCTTTTGGCAGAGAGTCCGGACTATAGCGGAATAGGTCATTGCAGTGTGTATGACTTCGACGGCAAATGGTATATTGCAGCCCACGGATACGACAAGCGACGTAACGGAGCAAGTAAACTGTATCTTCGTGAACTGAATTGGAAAGATGGTTGGCCTGAGATAGCGGAGTAAGAGAGATTTACAGAACAATCATAGGTAAAAAGATGTTAAGGGTGATAGGGGAGTTCGTATAATCCGGACTTCCCTATCAGTGCATATTGACTTCAAGGTGTTTTTGGAAAAATGAAGGTCAAAATAGCAAATTTAATCATAGGTAGTTTATTATCAAAAACTGAATTGTATGAAGGTATTGCTTATACTTGGTAGTGCCCACGTGAACGGTTGCACTGCAAGAGGTCTGAAAGAAGTTGAGAAGGAACTCAATGCCGGAGGCGTGGAGACTGAATGGGTCAAGATCGGTGCCAAGGATGTGAGAGGGTGCATAGGATGTGGTTTCTGTAGAGAACACGGTCGCTGCGTATTCAATGATATTGTAAATGAGACGGCTCCGAAATTTGCGGAGGCTGACGGTATAGTTGTGGGTACACCGGTGTATTATGCCGGACCTAACGGACAGGTTCATTCCTTCCTTGACCGCCTCTTCTACAGCACGTCCGGACTGTTTGACAAGGCTATGAAAGTGGGTGCTACGGTGGTGTCTTCTCGTCGTGCAGGTTCTACAAGCGCTTTCGACGACATCAACAAATACTTCACCATCAGCGCTATGCCTATAGTGTCAAGCACATATTGGAATGAGGTGCATGGTTTCACGGAGCAAGATGTTGAAGCTGACCTTGAGGGTCTTCAGACCATGAGGAATTTAGGTCGTAATATGGTGTTTATGCTTAAGGCTATAGCCCTTGCTAAGAAAGAATACGGCGTACCTCAGCAGGAGCGCGGTGTGTTTACTAATTTCCATTGCGAGGGTTAAAGTAAGTGTTTTCAAGGCTAATGTAGAATTGGAGGAAACAAGACTATGGTACAGGAATTGAAAAATCATCTGCTCAAGGTTGTGATAGACAGCCATGGAGCCGAGCTTCAGAGTATTGTAGACCTACGCACAAATCATGAGTTTCTTTATCAAGGTAACACGCAGTATTGGGCACGCCGTTCACCTGTGCTCTTTCCGCTTGTAGGGTCGGTATGGAATGGAAAGTTCCGTATGGACGGGAAGGAATTCGCTATGGGTCAGCACGGCTTTGCACGAGGCAGTGACTTTACAGTGATTCCGGGCACGCCTGATGATGAGGCGTGGTTTGCACTCGACTGGAATGAGCACACATATGAAATATATCCGAGAAAGTTCCGTCTTGAGATAGGTTATAAGCTTTATGAAACACGCCTCACCGTGATGTGGCGTGTGAAGAATGTCGATGATAAGGATATGAATTTCCATATCGGTGCTCATCCGGCATTCAATTATCCCGATTTCAGCCCGACGGATGCAATTCACGGATATTTCCTCTTTGATAAGGTAGATTTGCATACCCAACTATTGAAAGAGAAGGGTTGCATTACCGAGGAGGAACAGAAGGTGGAGCTTGACGCGGAAGAGATGCTGCCGATCACCGCCACCACATTTGACATCAATACCATTATACTTGCCAATCAGGATGTGCGCAGGGTTTCGCTGCTTGACAAGTCACGTCGTCCTTATCTCTCGGTATTGTTCAATGCACCTGTAGTGGGGATGTGGTCACCGTCGCCGGAAGCACCTTTCGTATGTATAGAGCCTTGGTGGGGACGTACTGACCGAATCGGTTTCAACGGAGACTTCTCAGAGCGGGAATATGTCAATACCATTGGAGCAGGGCAGATTTTCAGCGCCTCTTATATGGTAATTTTTGAGCGTCTATAATATTTTTGAGTAAAAAACTTGCATACTAACAGGATATTTGTTAATTTTGCAGTCGCGAATTCCGCCAAGGCTCAAAAAAGCGAGCATAGAAATGTTCCGCCCAACGGATTTAATTGAATTTCAATTATTTTATAGTAATGTACGCTATTGTAGAAAT
>CAMWIF010000256.1 GCA_947174225.1 uncultured Porphyromonadaceae bacterium
CTATTCTATTACATCTCGCCCTGGTCATAATTCTGACCGGGGCGTTTGTCACCCAATTCTTCGGTAATCAAGGAAAAATGACCCTTTTTCTCGACACCCCTCCTGTAGCCACCTTTGAGAAGGAATCGGGTCCGGGCATCGGTCAGCTTCCCTTCCACGTCGCCCTCGACAAGGTGGAGATAGACTACTATCCCGCCACTGTCACTCCTATGGACTACCGCAGCGTCTTGACCATAGATAAGCATAAAATAACTGTGGCAATGAATAAGGTGGGCGAATACCAAGGATGGCGGTTTTATCAGTCAGGGATAAGCAGCTATAGCTCCACCCTGTCTATAAGCCACGACCCTTGGGGCACCGGCATAACTTATGCCGGCTATGCGCTCCTTGGCATTGGTATGATTGGTTTTTTCTTCCAGCCCAAGACTCCCTGGCGAGCTCTTCTAAAAAAATATAGGCGCACACTCCCGCTGCTTCTGCTGCTTTTAACTCCTATTTTTAGTTACGCTTCTGAATCACGAACACCCACCTCTGCTCCTCTTCCTGCCATGCAGCGCCCTCTCGCCTCAAATCTCGGTAAAGTGCTCGTTTATTGGAACGACCGCATATGCCCCGTTCAGACAATGGCTCGTGACATCACCGCTGTCTTATACGGAGGTGAATCGTATGAGGGCTATACCCCCGAACAGATCCTATCAGGCTGGCTCTTCTATTACGACCAATGGCAACGCGACTACCTGCTTAATCATCCTGAACTGGAATCGCTTCCCCCGTATCCTGTAAGCAAGAAGGATAAGAAAATGGCAGAGCAATTGGGTCTTATAAAGTGGATAGGAACCGGGGAGATTTTCTGTATCTATCCCTATCACACCCTTGACGGCCATGTTGAATGGCTATCGCTCACAGGTAGGAAACCATCGGGTATGAGCCTTGAACAGTGGCAATTTATGCAGACCACAATGCCCGATATAAAGCAACTGCTTCTTGAAGGGAAAAATATACGCGCTAATGAAAAGATTGCCGAACTTATCAAGCGGCAACGTGAATTTACACAAGACGTGCCACTTCCTTCTTACCAAAAGATTGAAGCGGAACGGTGGTATAATCGCCTTGTACGTCCTGCCTTAGCCGGCATCTTGGCGGTATGCGTCGGATTATTCGCATTGATTTTTCCGCTTTACCGATCGAAAAATTTGTGGCTTGCACGCTTTACGACGGCATTGAGTGGCTGGCTGCTCTTGCTATATATAGCTGCATCAATGGGCGTGCTATGGTGGATCAGCGGACATGTGCCTCTTTCCAACGGTCCCGAGACAATGATGTTTATGGCTTTGGCTTCCCTTATCGGTGTATGTTGCTGCCGCGACCTGACGCTTAAAGGGGGATTGTTGGTTGTGGCTGCCATGTCACTGTTTGTGGCAGCTATGGGTGGACGAACACCCCGCATAGGAGCTATGATGCCTGTTTTGTCAAGTCCACTTCTCTCCATCCACGTGATGGTGGTGATGATTTCTTATGCCCTTTTCTTCCTGATGGCTATATTGGCAGTCATGGCTCTCTCGATAAGAAACAAGGAGCGCAGCAGTCGGCTCACTCTGCTCAACCGCATTATGCTTACTCCGGCGGTGTGCCTCTTGGGAGCGGGAATATTCATCGGTGCGGTGTGGGCTAACCAAACGTGGGGACGCTATTGGGGTTGGGATCCGAAAGAGACCTGTGCCTTGATAATGTGGCTAATATATGCTCTCCCCCTCCATTGGGGCAGTCGGTGGCTCTCAGTGTTCCGAAAAGAGAAGGTATTCAATATCTACCTCCTAATAGCCATCCTTTCAGTAATATTCACCTACTTCGGCGCCAACTACCTCCTCAGCGGCCTCCACTCCTACGCCTGATAAGATTCTGTCTTCTTAAATGAAAAATAGCATAAAATAAAGGAGATAATTTTATTTTTATTATACAGTTGCAGAAGTCTCGGAAATTTTTCTTACATTTGCATTATAAACTGTTCTCATTACTAACTAAACTTTATCTCTTACTTTATTTATCAAATGAAGACTAAACTTATATGGATGGTGTCGATTCCGTGTATTTTCGGCAACATCCAAACGGTGGAAGCCGCCAATGACGCGAAAGCCTCTGATGACGGTGTAAAGACCACGTTCCAGACCTCGCGTGAGTGGCGACCCACAATCGACAACCGTGCCGATGCTGTGATGGTGTATGGCGTCGGCGGTAATCCAAGCGACAGCCAAGGCAATAGGTATGATTTCGAGGCTCGTGTGAAAAGTTGGAAAGACAAGGGATATACAGTGCATTTTATGACCGGCATTGCCTGGGGCGAATATCAGGATTACTTCACCGGGAAGTGGGACGGCAAATGGCATCTCGACGAAGGACAGGTAACACAAAAAGGCGATACCATCTGGCACGGCCATATGGTGCCATACATAGTACCCTCTGAAAACTTCCTCGACTATATGAAAGAACGGCATATAAAACGTGTGATTGATGCCGGGGTTGACGCCATCTTTATGGAGGAACCCGAATTTTGGGCACGTTCCGGATATAGCGATGCCTTTAAGAAGGAATGGAAAGATTTCTACGGCACAGAATGGCAACCTCAGCACGAATCGCCGGAAGCCACCTATCTCTCCAATAAGCTCAAATATCATCTCTATTACCGGGCATTGAACGAGGTGTTTACCTTCGCCAAAGAGTATGGCAAGACGTTGGGACGCGACATAAAGTGCTACGTTCCCACTCATTCGCTGGTTAATTACTCACAATGGCAGATTGTGTCGCCTGAGGCAAGTCTCGCCACGCTGCCCTGCGTTGACGGCTATATCGCCCAGGTATGGACAGGCACTTCCCGTGAACCGAATTATTATGACGGCAAGTATAAGGAGCGTGTTTTTGAGACCGCTTTTCTTGAATACGGTTCAATGGAGTCTATGACGGCTCCCACAGGGCGAAAAATGTTTTTCCTTACTGACCCGATTGAAGACCGAGCAAAGGATTGGGATGATTACAAACGTAATTATCAAGCCACGTTTACCGCACAGCTCCTCTATCCCGGAGTCGGTGACTACGAGGTAATGCCTTGGCCGGAGCGCATCTATGAGGGGTTATATAAAGTGGGCAACGGCAGTGATGAAAAGACCCGTATACCCCGGTTCTATTCCGCGCAGATGCAGGTTATGATTAATGCCTTGAATAAAATGCCGGTGGTAACTGACGAGGTTAATGGCAGTAAGGGTATCGGAATACTTATGGGCAACTCCCTGATGTTCCAGAGATTTCCTTTGCACGAGGGTTATGATGATCCGCAGCTTGCCAATTTCTACGGACTGGCATTGCCGCTTGTAAAGCGTGGTGTGCCCGTAAAGACCGTTCATTTGGAGAATCTTGGTGTGCCAGCTACACTTGCCGACACAAAAGTGCTCGTGATGACCTATTCCAATATGAAACCACTCGACCCGGAGGCTCACACCCATATAGCAGATTGGGTAAAAGGTGGTGGCAAACTTCTTTTTGTCGGCTCCGACAAAGATCCTTTCCAGAACGTAAGGGAATGGTGGTCAACGGGTGAGAATAGTTATTCTGCCCCTTCGCAGCATCTGTTTGAGCAGATGGGCATCGACCTCAATGCTTCGGAAGGGAAATACAAAGTTGGTAACGGTGAGGTCTATGTAATGCGCAACGATCCGAAAGATCATATACTCACAGAGGGGCATGATGCAGATTTCATAACCGCCGTCACTGAGCTTTATAATCCTGAAAAGAGACTCGACTTTAAGAATAACTTTGTGCTTCTGCGTGATCCCTATGTCGTTGCTGCGGTAATGGATGAAAGTGTCAGTGACGAGCCACTGAAATTAACCGGATGCTATATCGACTTATTTGATCCCCAATTGCCGATAAAGAATGAGGTGATACTGAATCCGGGAAGTCAGGCTCTTCTAATTGATATGAATAAGGTAAACCCTAAAAAATCTTCTGGTACAACTAATGAGAGAATTCCCCAAGTCCTTGCCGCTTCATTCAGGGAAAGTGATGAACACACCTCAGCCGACAGCTACAGTTTCATTGCCAAGAGTCCGATTGACACCGACGGCATTGGGCGTATTCTGCTTCCCAAAGCACCTAAAAGTGTAATGATTGATGGAGAGGAATCAATTGACATTACCCTTTGGGATCCGGCATCCTCCACCTACCTCATCTCCTTTCCCAACTCCCCTGATGGACGTAACGTCACATTCAGATTCTAACCCATTCTTCACTTTTAATATCTACAATCATTAATTAACCATGAAGCGTTCTTTCAAACGAAGGGACGCTTTTTTCCTTCATCATTATCTTACTTTTCCTCCATCATTATCTTTAAAGAGTCAAAAAGGAAAGTTTTTTAATAATTTCCTCCGGATTTTTTGAATTTTTCTGAGGAATTCACTATATTAGCAT
>CAMWIF010000257.1 GCA_947174225.1 uncultured Porphyromonadaceae bacterium
CTTCCGTAATGATAATGTATCCTTTCGGAATTACGGATAGCTCACCCATACGGTCACCCTTGACGGCTTCTCTGCCGACAGGGGTGACTATGGTGACATTCTTTATCTTCAGATTACCCATTATTCCTCCATTATGCGTGATTCAAGCACCTGGTTGATGCTGAAATCCTCAAGACCAAGATAATACTCGGCAGTGTCGATAAGGGCAGCCATAGGCACAAGACCGATTATCTCACTTCCGGCGATGGTGACACCCCAGCGACGTGCCTCAAAGCGCACTGTCTCAAATACGCGGTAGAGGGCTGTGCGTGTAAAGTCAGTCATATTAATGGACACCTGCACGATGCCTCTATCTGCCAAGTCAACGCCCATAGCCTTCACAAAACGGTAGCCGCCATTTATATGACGTATCTTCTTGGCGATGTCAGTGGCGATGTCAAGACGGTTTGTATTCAGATTTATATTGTAGGCTACGAGGGGCATACGTGCTCCCACAGCCACCGTTCCCGCTGTGGCGTGACGCTCTGCCGGACCGAAATCGGGCTGCCATTCGGGAAGTTTAATCTTCTCTGCCATTCCCTCAAACTCACCCTTACGCACGGCTGCGAGGTTGGCACGATGGGGTGCGCTTGCCGACTTCTCATAGAGGAACACCGGGAAGTTGTAAAGCTCTGCAATAGCTGCGCCCACTTCCTTTGAAAGCTCAATGCACTCCTCCATACTTGAATTTCTCACCGGTATGAAAGGTATCACGTCAACGGCTCCCATTCGCGGATGCTGACCCTGATGCTTGGTTAGGTCAATAAGCTCAACAGCCTTACCTACAGACTCAAGCACAGCGGCTTTCAACGGCTCACGCTCGCCCACGACCGTAACGACAAGACGGTTGTGATTCTCATCATTTGAATAGTCGAGAAGCTTCACACCGGGTTTGCCACGGAAACACTCAACAATCTTCTCGATCTTCTCAAGGTCACGTCCCTCGCTATAGTTGGGCACACATTCAATTATCTGGTTCATTATCTAAATAATTAAAATTCAAAATTTAAAACACCCTCCCCCATCTAAAGCCTATCCCCTCGAATAGTCTAAAATGGTTTATTTCACCAACTCAACCAAATAAGCCTCATCAGCAATAAACGGCTCCGTAATCATAAAGCCGTTCTCAGCCTGGGTATCATTCCACTCCTTCACTGTAGACATAGCATTCTCATTACGTGCCCAAGAACGACGGGCAACACCACCCATCACATCCCAGAGCATCGCGTTACGCAGAATCTCGTCCACACGTTCCGAACCATCACAAACCATTCCGAAGCCACCATTGATAGCCTTGCCGATACCGACACCTCCACCATTGTGGAGAGCTACGAGGCTCATACCTCTCGCACAGTTACCGGCAAAACACTGCACAGCCATATCAGCCATCACGTTAGAACCATCTTTTATATTTGATGTCTCACGGAAAGGAGAATCTGTGCCACTCACATCGTGGTGGTCGCGCCCAAGCATAATCGGACCTACCTCGCCGTTGCGAACCATCTCATTAAACTTCAACGCAATGTTCATACGTCCCAAAGCATCCTGATAGAGAATACGTGCCTGTGTACCGACCACAAGAGCGTTCTTCTCAGCATCACGGATCCAGTTATAGTTATCACGGTCCTGACCGCGACGGTCGGGATTAATACATTCCATAGCTGCACGGTCGGTCTTTACCAAATCCTCGTGCTTACCGCTCAGACATACCCAACGGAAAGGTCCATAACCGTAATCAAAGAGCATCGGACCCATTATATCCTCTACATATGATGGCCAAATGAAGCCGTCTTTCTCGTCGATGCCGTTACGTGAAATCTCCTTCACACCGGCATCATATATAGCCTTCATAAATGAGTTGCCATAATCGAAGAAGTATGTACCTTTGGTAACCAATGCCTTGATAGCCTCGTAATGGCGACGAAGTGACTCATCAACTTTCTTCTTGAATTCCTCGGGATTGTTATGCAGAAGCTCAGTGCGTTCCTCGAAAGTCAAACCTACCGGGCAATAGCCACCCTCATAAACAGCATGGCAGGAGGTTTGGTCGCTGAGAAGCTCTACTTTCTTATCATTCTTAACGGCATATTCAAGCAGATCCACAACATTGCCGTGATAAGCTATCGAAATTGGTTTACCCTCCTTCACAGCCTCTTCAGCCATACGGAAGGCTTCGGGAATACTATCGGTAACTTCCTGCACCCAACCTTGGTTCTTACGAGTAGCTATACGCGAAGCATCAACCTCTGCCACGATTGCAGCAGCTCCGGCTATCTCAGCAGCCTTGGGCTGTGCGCCGCTCATACCTCCCAAACCGGAGGAGACGAAGAGATGACCCCGCAAATCACCGTCCTGCGGCACACCGAGTTTCATACGTCCGGCATTGAGGAGAGTGTTGAATGTACCGTGTACAATGCCCTGTGGACCGATATACATCCAACCGCCCGCCGTCATCTGACCGTAGTTGGCTACACCCATCTGCATTGCCTCGTGCCAGTCGTGCTGATTGTCAAACATTCCCACCATCATAGCGTTTGTTATGATCACACGCGGTGCATCTTTCTTGGATGGGAAGAGACCGAGAGGATGACCCGACTCAACCACAAGGGTCTGCTCATCGGTCAACTCCTCAAGATATTTCTTTATAAGGTTATATTGAAGCCAGTTCTGGCACACTTGCCCTGTCTCGCCATAAGTAACAAGCTCATATGGATAGAGAGCGATGTCAAAGCAAAGGTTGTTATCAATCATTACCTGGAAAGCCTTACCGGCAAGGCACTTCCCCTTATATTCATCAATGGGTTTGGCTTTCAGGTCACCTTTCGGACGCCAGCGGTAAGCGTAGATTCGCCCACGAGTACGCAATTCTTCCAGAAATTCGGGAGCCACCTGGGCGTGAAGACTTTCAGGAAGATATCTGAGAGCATTCTTCAGGGCTGTTATGGTCTTGGCTTCGGTCAGGGTATAACCACGGTCGGGAGCACGTCGGATTCCCTCCTGAAATTCGGGATAGTCGGGCAATACATCCGACAGAAGTATTCGGTCGTTTTTCATTGTTGAGGTATTATATGAAAAAGTATCAGTTTCCAATAAAAAGTATTAGTTTCAGTATAGGTTAAAGCAATCTTCAAAATAACTTGCTACAGATTATTTTTCGATTTCTAAACTTCTAATTCGCGAATTTAAGCAAAATTCTACTTTTCTCCAAAACCAATTGCAAAAATCATCCCCACACGCTCAAAAATTCCCCCTTTCTCCCTACTCCCAAATACTATTTGCCACCTCCCCACCTCAAATATAAATATGTAACGTAGGTTAAATTTACTTCGTTTAAATACCTTTTTTTCACACTATAGACATTACCCTATCTATTTTTTATATACTTTTGCAGCAATTTACTAACAAGCAATCCCCAAATTGCCTAACAGAGTATACGATTCTGAATATGACTATGAAAAGAGATAAGATTATAATAGCTTCCGACTCCTTTAAAGGCTCTCTTACCAGCATTCAAGTGGGTGAGGCAGCTGCAA
Organism: uncultured Porphyromonadaceae bacterium; assembly: GCA_947174225.1. GTDB lineage: Bacteria > Bacteroidota > Bacteroidia > Bacteroidales > Muribaculaceae > Lepagella. The sequence goes on from CAMWIF010000257.1 coordinate 3,573, forward strand.
AGGCGGTCGAGGTTGTTATGCCGGAAGCAAAATATGAAATCATTCCTGTAGCGGATGGTGGTGAGGGTACGGTCGAAGCAATTGTCGTAGGATTGAAAGGAAAACTTCTTGAAACCGAAGTGACCGGACCACTCGGTACGCCTGTAAAGGCTGTTTACGGAATCTGCGGAGAAACTGCCGTGATTGAAATGGCTGCGGCAAGCGGTCTGACATTAGTGCCTGAAGATAAGCGCAATCCTTGGATCACTACCACCTATGGCACGGGTGAACTTATCCGCGACGCCCTATCTCACGGTTGCCGTAAATTTCTCGTCGGTATCGGAGGCAGTGCCACAAACGATGCCGGCATAGGTATGCTTCAAGCTCTTGGCTTCCGATTCATTGACCATGAAGGTAAAGAAGTGGGAGCCGGAGGGGGTGAAGCAGGACGCATAGTTACGATTGATACAACCTACGCTTTGCCCGGACTAAAGGAATGTACCTTTACAGTAGCGTGTGATGTCACCAATCCACTTACCGGTCCAAACGGTGCAAGCCATATCTTTGGTCCACAGAAAGGCGCAGACAAGACAATGGCGAAACAACTTGACTCGTGCCTTGCCTCTTTTGCCAATGTAGTAGCTACCACATACAAAGAAGACCTCTCTTCCACCCCGGGAGCGGGAGCGGCTGGAGGTCTCGGTTTCGCATTCTTAGCTTTCCTTAATGCTACCCTAAAACCGGGTATAGATATGGTGCTTGACGCGGTAGGATTCGATGCCAAACTAAAAGACGCAATGCTGGTCATCACCGGAGAGGGACGGCTTGACCATCAAACCTGTATGGGTAAGACACCCTATGGCGTTCTTAAACATGCTCAAAAGGAGGGTGTGCCGGTCATTGC
>CAMWIF010000258.1 GCA_947174225.1 uncultured Porphyromonadaceae bacterium
AATTTTGCGCTGAAATTGTCTGCCTCGAATCGCAAAGAGCATCCTGTGATACTCTCCGACAAAGGCGACGAATGTTAAATTTGAATTAAAAAAAGTGAAATTAACCTTATTGGTGCTTTTATTCTGCGGAATAGCATTATTTTTGCTCTCCGTAAGGGTGATCTTCTCCAAGTCTCACACTTTCCTTTCGGGTCATGCCTGCAAGGGAACTTCGTTACATACGGTTAAGAGAGTCCGAGAATCAGCTCGTCCCGATACAGAACAACAATAACTTATAGCATATAATGAAAAAATTTTTCCTTAGAGCCGCGGCTTTATCATTCACCTTATCACTTTGTATGGCTTTCCCTTCCTGCTCATCACAGCAGAAAGAGGAAAAAGCACCTGTGGCCGCCGCTAAAGAAAACGCTCCCGTCCACATTTTGCCCAACTACCGTTATGTCGACATCGACACCGTTTTGAGCAAATATTTCCTCGCTAAAGACTATAACGAGGAAATCATGCGTATGCAAGACAATATGGAGAAGGAGGTGAAACGTCATGAGAACTCTATACAGTCGTTTGCCACTACCATCCAAAACAAGATGCAGAACAACGGCTATCTCTCCGAAGCCTCCTATAAGGCTGACCAAGAGAAATTCAACAATATGCAGATCAATGCCCAAAAGGCGGTGGCAACTCTCCAGAACAACTTCGAGAATGCCGCTCTCAACGCTCATAAGGCAGTGAACGACTCTATCTTGAACTATGTGAAGGAATACAATTCCAAGAAGGGCTATGACGCTATATTCCAAAAAGGAGCGACTCTATACATAAATCCCGAACTCGACATCACCGCCGACATAGTGGAGGGACTTAACGCACGCTACAACAAGGTTAAGAAGTAAATCTTACTTTGCCTGACTGATACTCTGCGGGCCGTCTCCTCCGAGTCGGTCCGTATGTTTTTAAATCAACCCAATCCCCTCCAGAAGCGTTGTTTATAATATATAACACGAACCCATGATTGAAGACAATATAATTAATAAGGAGACTAACGAGCGCACAGTGCTTGTAGGTCTCGTCACTCTCCGCCAGACCGAAGCGAAGGTGAAGGAATATCTCGATGAACTTGACTTCCTTGCACGCACAGCCGGAGCCGAACCGGAGAAACGTTTCATACAGAAACTCGAATATCCCAATCCACGCACCTACGTGGGTAAGGGCAAACTTGAGGAAATCCGTGAATATATCGACGACAACGACATTGGCCTTGTGATTTTCGACGATGACCTTTCGCCGAAGCAAGTGGCTAATATCGAAAGGGAATTGAAAGTAAAGATTCTTGACCGTACAAGTCTTATCCTCGACATATTTGCCAAGAGAGCGCAGACTGCCACCGCACGCACGCAGGTGGAGCTTGCACAGTACCAGTATCTGCTCCCCCGACTTACAAGGATGTGGACACACCTTGAACGACAGCGAGGCGGTATCGGTATGCGTGGCCCGGGTGAGACACAGATTGAGACCGACCGCCGTATAATCCTCGATAAGATTTCACGTCTTAAAGAGGAATTACAGCATATCGACAGGCAGAAGAGCATCCAACGCAAAAACAGAGGAAAGCTGACCCGCGTGGCATTAGTGGGCTACACTAACGTCGGGAAGTCGACTCTTATGAATCTTCTGAGCAAGAGCGATGTGTTTGCCGAGAACAAGCTATTCGCCACCCTCGACACCACGGTGAGGAAAGTCATAATAGATAACCTCCCGTTTCTGCTCACCGACACTGTAGGCTTCATACGCAAACTCCCTACTCACCTTGTCGATTCTTTTAAGTCCACTCTCGACGAGGTAAGGGAAGCCGACATACTGGTGCATGTGGTGGATATTTCCCATCCCGGATTTGAGGAACAGATAGAAGTGGTCAATAAGACCCTGCGTGACGTGTGTGGAGACGTTGATAAACCGATAATAATGGTATTTAATAAAATCGACGCCTTCTCTTACACTCCAAAGGATCCGGATGATCTTACACCTGCCACCCGCGAGAACATATCACTCGACGAATTTAAAGCCACGTGGATGGCGAAGATGAACAACAACTGCGTTTTCATCTCAGCCAAGGAGCGTATAAATATCGACGCCCTTAAAGAGTTACTTTATGAGAAAGCCAAGGAGATTCATACCGAACGTTTCCCCTACAACGACTTTCTCTTCCAGAAATATGACGAAGATTATGACGAAACAGACAACGACGGAGCTGCCGGCAACTGAACCTGACAACTACCGCCCTCCCAAACAATTGGAATGGTGGCAAACCGCCCAACTTGAAAAGCAGGGTTGCTCAGCTGACAACTGGGAACTCGTGACATTTTCACCCGATGTGGATTTGAGCCGGGTGCGCAACGTGCATTTTGGCGGCAATGTCACTGTGGAGGGAGGCGTATGCCTCCGCAATGTTCCCGGAGGCATTCACAACTGCCGTATAGGCAAAGATGCTATAGTGGAAAACGTGGCACGGATTGAATTTGAAGAGGAGGCTCCTTGTGGGGTCGGCATTTCCATAGCCGCCCTCGACGAAACCGGTTCACGCCCTGTAAAGGCGTATCCCGGACTATCCAGCCAGATAGCCACGCTTATGGCTCGTGTGCCCAATTGGCTTGAAAGCCGACTTTCCCCTTCCATCCAGGAGTTTCTTGATGCCAAGATTCCCCCACATGAGATAGGCGACAAAGCGGTGGTGCGTGATTGTGGCATCCTGCGCAACGTCAGCGTAGGACGAGAGGCAAAGATTAAGGGGGCGCTGCGTCTGGTCAACGGATGCGTTTTAAACAACGCCGCTCCCGGCAAAGGAATGGCTTATGTGGGTAGCGGAGTTGATGCGGAAAACTTCATAATTGAAGATGCCAAGGCAGACAGCGGCGTGATCCTGCGTAATTGTTATTTGGGTCAGGGGGTGGAGATTGAAAAGGGGTTCACAGCCCATGATTCTCTATTCTTTGCCAACTGCTCTTTTGAAAACGGAGAGGCGTGTGCGGTGCTTGCAGGTCCCTACACCGTGAGCATGCACAAGGCATCGCTACTAATCGGCTGTCAGACATCTTTCATGAACGCCGGCTCAGCCACCAACCAGAGCAATCATATGTATAAGCTCGGTCCGGTGCATTGGGGAGTACTTGAACGTGGAGTAAAAACCTCTTCCGGCGCTTATATAATGCTTGGAGCCAAGATAGGAGCTTTCTCGATGGTGATGGGGCAACACAAGACCCACCCCGACTCATCGTCATTTCCCTTCTCCTATCTGTTTGGCGACGAACGCGGTGCCACAGTGGTTGTGCCGGGTGCTATGTTGCGTTCCTGCGGCTTGATGCGTGATGAGAAGAAATGGCCCACACGTGACCGTCGCCAGAAGCGAAAGATGCACCTCAACGACCGAATCAATTTCGGTGTGCTCAATCCCTTCACCGTAGACAGTATGCTCAACGCGATAGATGTCATCACCGAGCTTCTCTCACATCCTGCCGACGACGATCTCTACGTGCGATATAAAGGCATGAAGTTCACACGCGCAGCCCTCGAGCGTGCTAAGCTGCTCTACACCGCAGCAATTTACAAGTACTTGTCGGTGGCCTTACCTGACGGAAAATTTCCGGAACCGGATGCGCATGCCCCTGAAGACTGGGTAGACCTCGGAGGTCAGATCATCCCGCGCAGTGTCCTTACCAAAGTTCTTGCCACAGACTCCATCGAAGAGGCTGAGGAGATTCTTGACGATGCTTTCGAACATTATTCGGAACTTGAGCTTGAATGGGTAGGACGCCGATTCGGCACATGGTGGCGTAGCCGTGCAGGTATAATTCCGGCAGGTGCCGAACAGTTTGACAGTCTTGTGGAAGACGACCGTACGGAGTATCTTGAATCACTTGCGAGAGAGACAAAAATGCTCACTTTATGAAATTGAAGATACGTGGTAGGTAAAATACAGTCTATTTGCTCTGTCTTACTCATAAAAAACACAAAAAAAGCGTCTTAGTGACGCTTTTTTTTTGTAGATTATAAAAAAATCACTACCTTTGCGCCGCTCGCGATGAAGTTTCACGCGAGGTAGAGAATAATTAACCTATTTATTAACTTTAATGACTGAATCTAAAGTTCAAACCCCGATTGAAGATTTCGATTGGGATGCCTATGCAAACGGCGAAACAGCTGGTTCGAAGAGCCGCGAGGAGCTTATCAACACCTACGACGAGTCTCTTAAGACAGCTAAAGACAATGAAGTGGTGACCGGCGTGGTTAAATCCATCACAAAACGTGAAGTTCGTGTCGATATCGGCATGAAGTCAGACGCCATCATCCCCGTTTCTGAATTCCGCTACAATCCCGACCTCAAGGTAGGCGACGAAGTAGAGGTATTCATCGAGACTCTTGAAGACAAGAACGGCCAGCTTCGTCTTTCTCACAAGAAGGCTTG
>CAMWIF010000259.1 GCA_947174225.1 uncultured Porphyromonadaceae bacterium
CTACAAGTCATTGTCAATTGAAAAAAAGATAGTAACTTTGCACCGTTTTTGATAGCAAAAAAATTGTTTTATTATTTTATTTAAATTTTAAAGAGATGAAAAAAGTAATTCTTTCACTTGCTGTGATTTTCAGCGTTGCTATGGTAAGCTGTGGTGGCAAGAAGGCTGCTGAGGCTGATTCTGCTGCTGCTGCAGTTGAGGTTGCCGGTGAAGTAGTTGAAGGTGTTGACTCTGTTAACGTCGGTGATTCAACTGTTGTTGACACTGTTGTTGCTGCTGCTGTTGAGACTGCAGCTGCTCAGTAATTCATACGCAAGTTAGGAAAACAACAAAAAGCAAAGATTTGGCTGGTATCCATTCGGATATTAGCCAATTTCTTTTTTATAGTTTGGGCATTTCCCTTTTTCGTTGTAATTTTGCACTCTGTTAGGCTCACCCTTCCTCCGGAGTCGTCACGCCTCCACTTCTACGAGCCGCTGTTCTCCCGATAATCTTATGCACAACCATAAAAAGATATGAACAAGAATCAGAAGATAATTCTATGTGTGGGCATCTTTGCCGTAGCGGCTCTCGTCGCTCTTGTGATAGTTCTCATCATCACCAACGCCAACCGCACAGAAGAGGTGAATCTGGCACGTGCCGAAACGGAAAACCTGCGCCTCGCCAACGACCGCCTGCTACTCACTAATGAATTTAATCAGCTCAATGCCGACTTCAATCAATATGAGGACCAGCAGATATATCTGAAGAATGATTCTCTCGTAAAGAAATATAACGAAGCCCGGCTTAAAGTAGAAGGTCTTCTCTCCGAACTTAATCAGGAGAAACAAAGCAACGCTGCCAACCGCAAGCGTATCCGTGACCTTGAAAACGAAATTAAGACCCTTAAGGGAATCGTGAAGCACTACCTTGAAGAGATCAAGCGTCTCGGTGAAGAGAATGAAGGTCTGAAAAAGGAGATTCAGCAAGTCACCCAACGCAATCAGCAGCTCGCTTCACAGGTGTCTGTAGCCACAACTCAGAACGAGCAACTTACCCAGACCGTAAAACTTGCAAAGAAACTCAATATTACCGGTGTGTCGCTTCAGGCATATAACAAGAAGGGTAAGGTGGAGAAGAATATCACCAAGGCAAAACAGCTTGGGGTAAGCTTCATCGTAAGCCCCAACAATACTGCCTCTGCCGGAATGAAAGACTTCTATATCCGCATAGTTACTCCGGAAGGTACTCTTCTTGGTGGCGGCGGTTCTTTCCAGCTTGACGGCTCCACCGTGCAGTGCACAGCTCACCGCCAGATTGAATATGCCAACGAAGAGGTAAGCGTAAGCCTATATTGGGATGTCAACACCACTCTTACCCCTGGCGACTATACCGTGGAGGTGTTCTCCGATGGCTATCGTCTCGCCTCAAAGCATTTCACAATGAAAAAGTAAGATAACTTCAATACTATTGGAAACTTATTAATAGAGTAACTTCATTAATACCGGACACTTCTTAATCAGTAGCACCAAAAAGAAAATTGGGCAACCCCTAAAGAGGCTGCCCAATTTACTTTTTATCTCAAATTTGTAATTAAAGATATTTGCAATTGAAGATGAAAGTTGCTTAATTACGAACTTTACAAGTCTTATCTTAGATTCTTAAAATGAAATTTTAAAGGGAAATTTTACGCTTCTGGCTACCGCTCACTACGATGAATACACCTGAGCCTACCTCTGTATTGCCAACACCCTGAAGTGAAGCAACCTTACGTCCGTCAACACTGTAAATCTCAACGGGAGAAGCAGCATAGTCTACTGTAATGATGCCGTCGTGACCGTAAACTCTCAGATGAGATGCCGCGTCAGCAACCACACCCTCAACAGCAGCCACATCGGTAGTACCTATCACAACGTAGCAGTTAGCCGGGACAGTCACCGTACCATTGGCAACGCTATAAGAGGGTTCAGAGTCATAAGACTTCGACATAATCTTATAAGCACTTTCCTCATTCTTACCAAAGCTTACATTTACTGTAAGATCCTTATCAGCATTAGGATTAATCACTGTGATAAGCTCCTTATCACCTGCTTTAGAAACCATAGTGCGTCCGTTAGCCCAATTTGCAGCAGAGCAATTCATCTCAAACTGTGCATCCTCTGCAAAGAGATCGGTATTATCGTTGCGCAGTGCGATAAGCTCGGCATAGTTGTCATAAAGACCTTTTCTGTCAGGACTGTCAAGAAGGCTCCAACATACAATCTTCGGATCGGTGTTGTTGCCGCCATCATTGTTCTTTGTATTCTGATCGTTGCCAAGCTCAGAGAACTGCCAAATCATATGCGCACCGGGAGCAAGAATCATCTGAACGGCAGCAGATCCAAGACGATGCATCGAATTGGCTTCATTACCCTTCACACCGGCTACACCCCACTGAGTCTGCTTATATGCAAGACGCTGTTCGTCGTGGCTTTCAAGGTAAGAGACGGTAGAACCCCATGTGCGGCTATCTTTCAGAGCATACATACGGTTGAGGTTACTGTCGGAAGAATAGCCCATAGCAAACTGGCAACCTGCCTCGTTTACATTTGCCCAGTTCAACTGACCGGTTTCAGCCATAGCATTCTCCTCCTTAGCCCCCGCGAGATTCTCATTGATGAAGTAGGCATTAGGATTGACAGCCTCAACCACCTTCTGAAGCTCTCTCATTCGGTCAACACGCGACTGATTGTAGGCGTTGGTAGCGGCATCACCACTATTGGCATAAGAATCGTTATTGCCAAGACCCTTAACAAGGTCGAAACGGAAACCATCAAACTTATACTCGGTCATCCAATATTCAAGCACATCTTTCCACTGCTCCTGCACCATCGGGAAGCCCTGGTTCCAGTCGTTGAGCACACTGTAAGCGTGTGGAGCATCAAGGTTATAGAAAGGATTCTGACCTGCCATATACATCTGATACCAAGGATGGAGACCGTCGCTCTGGTTGAACACCATATCAAGAATCACAGCCATACCGTTCTGGTGGCAGATGTCGATAAACTCCTTGTAATCGTCAGGCGTACCGTAAGCCTTGTCGGGAGCGAAATAGAAGTTGGGATTATAGCCCCAAGAGATGTTACCGTTAAATTCCATAATCGGAAGCACCTCAATAGCGTTAACACCGAGGGTCTTCAAATAAGGTATCTTTTCGATAGCCATACGCACTGTACCGTTACCGTTAGCTTTACCCTCTGTACCGGTGAAGTCACGGAAAAGCAACTCATATATAATCAAATCAGAAGGAGCCACACCCTTGAAATCCTTCACCTGCCAATCATAATCATTAATGTTACCTTGATAAACCGCTAAAGGCACACCGTCTATCTTATCAAAAGGATAAGCAGGAAGATCGGGATATACATCTGTTGTGATATACTTATCATTCCAGGGGTCGAGCACAAGACGTGCATATGGGTCACTTACCTTTATCGAGCCGTCAACAATGAAATAATAGCCATACTGCTTATCATTCTCCAAGCCTTCGACTGTAGTCCAAAAATAGCGTATGCCGTCCACATCCTGATACTTCATTGACTGCTTGCTATCGGCAGTATAGTCGTTCCAAGCACCTACGAGCAGAACATTATTCTTATAAGGAGCACCCAGACAGAATGTAACACTACCGTCTTCATTCTTCACCGGACCCATCTTAGGAGTGCCACCGGGATAATCGGCTTCCTCCGCCTGAGCTATATAGGCGTAATTGAGTGTAGAGGTCACTGTCTCACCATTAGCAATGGCAGTAGCTTTCACTACATAATCACCCGGCTCGGTAAAGGTATAGTTCACAACAAGAGATGTGGCATCTTTCACAGAGCCGACCTCCTTATCGTTCACGGTAAGGGATATGTCGGCAGCCTTGGTAGTAGCCACATTAAAGGTCACTTCTGCGTCATCGGGAGTAATGACAGAACCGGAAATACCTGTGTCGATGGTTACCTGAAGACCCGAAGCCAAGACATCAAGGAATATGTCCTTATTACCCTCTGCCTTACCCTCCTTCTTGCAGTCGGCGGAACGGAACACGAAAGCAAGACGGGTCACAACCTCATTAGGATTGGTAATACCGTAATACTCGCGAATATCGCCGATATAGAGCTGCCAAAGATTATCCTCCACAAATGTAAGCTCATACTTATCGGCATTATCGCCCCATGTGGGAGCATACTTCCACTCCGAACCGTTATTTACCAAAACGCCGGTATGGGCATAAACCTTGTCGGTAGCTTTAAGACCCATAAGACCCTTATTGCCTTGGTCGGCGTGGAAAAAGATTTTCACATCCTTCGAATCCTCCTGCAATGGAGTCGGAGTTGATGTGACCTGGGCATTCACGCCCGTCACCGCTGCCACGATAAGAAGCAGCGTCAAAAGGTAAGTTTTTACCATGGTTGAAAAATATTTAGTTAAACAAAATCCTAA
>CAMWIF010000260.1 GCA_947174225.1 uncultured Porphyromonadaceae bacterium
GAATTTATCTTTTATCCCACTTATCCTTTTTACGGTTAAATCAACCAATTTTGTGGTTTTAAGATATTTTTACTTGTATGATTGCAATCACAATATATATTCACTTGAATGATTGCGTTGCAATCGGAATGGGCTATTGTTTCCCTTTATATATGGTCGCAACTTGCTCTGCAATCTGCTTCATGCCCTTGACATTGGGGTGTCCTGCCGTCTTATCAACGTTATTAAGTTGGAGATAGGGCACATTATAATGATTACAGGCTTCAACTATAGATGAGGTGATTTCCGGTTTCAGCCCGTCATTAATAATGTAAAGCATTTCGGTATTCGGATAGCGGTCTACCATGTGGGAGAGCATATAAGTGAGGGCGGGACGGAAAGATTTCAGTTGCTGTTCAGTCCAGTCAGACCATACAAACTCACCTATGGGAGAATCAGCCCAAGAATCATTGGTAGCTCCGAAGATGAAAATTATGTCGGGACTCCCGAGATTATCCATACGTGTTATGAAGGAGCGGTCGGAATAATCCTCCTTGTTATATCCGGTGTTGCAGATAGTAGACCCGGAGAAAGAATTGTTTTTCTCAAGACGCAGGTCATTCTCTGAGATAAACTGATGCCACCAGGTTTGCTTCACGTCGCTCACATCCGTAAGCTCCGGATTAGGTTTGGTGAAATACCATAAAGCGTTACTTTTAGGTTCTACAAAATTCTCATATGTAGAATAGGAATCGCCTAAGATGGACACGCTCTTTTTGCTTTGCGAATAGGCAGTGCAATTGGTTGAAAGCGTAATCAACATGCACACTGCAAAGATTTTTACGAATAGATTTCTCATATGTCAGTCAAAGATATGTTGTATTACAAGATCCGGGTTTTCAAGATAGTCGAGCACCCATATGCGTTTTAAATTCCAACCGAGATTCCGGAGAACACTGCGAACTGTAATCTCACGGTCTCTGACAGTGGGTAATTTATAATAGTCACGGCCATCGAGAGTGATTCCATATTTATATTGATCGGGATTATCGGGGTCAACAATGGCTATGTCGACTTTGAAAGAGCTACGCCCGACGTGCGTATGCACACAATGACCTAAATCCCGAAGACGTTTTACTATGTCTTCTATCACTGCCTCGTTTTGGCTATCTCCTTTTTCTCTCAATGAAGCTTCTTGAATGTCAGAGGCATACTTGAGGAAATTGCGTAAGGCGACGACTCCCTTTGAGTTGACTCCCTCTTCAGGAATATGCTGAGGTAAAAGTGAACTGAACACAGCCATCTCTTCACGCGCACGTGTGACAGCTACGTTAAGACGGCGTTCACCACCCACTTTATTTATAGGACCGAAGTTAAGCGACACATTACCGTTGACATCAGGACCGTATCCTACAGAGAACACGATTATGTCTCTCTCGTCGCCCTGCACGTTCTCAAGATTCTTAATGAACAGTGGCTCTTCCATACTCTCAAGTTTTCTACGGAGTACTCTGTCATCCAAAAGTCTGTCGTTTAATATATCTTCGATAAGTTCACTTTGGACTTTCGAAAATGCCACCACTCCGATTGAGGGAGGAGAGTCGTCTGATGAGCGCAGGATATTTAATATGTAATCCACCACCGCCTCAGCCTCTATTCTGTTAGTACGTGTGTAACCAATGTCATATATACCTTTCGGATTGATGCAGGTCACCTTTCTTTGGGTATCATTATAGGAGGGGAAGGTGAGAAGTCGGTTGTTGTAGAAGTGAGTGTTAGAGAAAGCAATCAGACTTTCGTGGCGCGAACGATAGTGACGTGAGAGATAATGGGATGGGAGACCGAGGGTGATACATTCTTCAAGAATAGAATCAGCGTCTTCATTCTCGGGCGAGTCTTCACCACCGGTGGCTTGCGCTGTGAAAAAGCGTGTAGGGGGGAGCTGCATAGGGTCGCCTACAACGATAAGAGATTTTCCACGTGCAATGGCACCAATAGCGTCAGGGGTCTCCATCTGTGAGGCTTCATCGAATATCACCATATCAAACATCCCCGGTCGCATCTCAAGATACTGTGCCACACTCAGTGGAGACATAAGCATACAGGGAAAAAGAATCTGAATCAATGACTCCGATTCGGCTATGGCTTTCCTCAAAGGGACACCGCGACCGTAAGAGAAAGTGCGCCTCATTAAAACGGCTTTCTCCTCAAGTTGCTTAGGGGTAAGAGAAATTGAAAGTTTTTTATTCTCCAATTCCTTGACGAGAGCACCTTGTGCATGTTTCTGTAAGGAATTGGCTGCCAGACGATAGTTGAGTAACTGTTGTTCGTGAAGCGAGCCGTTAAACAATCGCAGAGGGGGCAGAGTGATGACTTGTCTGTCTATCTGTGTCTTTAAATAACCCTTCTCCAATTTTGAAGCTGTGCTTTGCCCGCTATTCTTTTCAAAGTAGAAGTCAAGAACTTTCGGCACATTAAATTCGACAATCTTCTCGCGTTTTTCTGTGAAAAGATACCATTTATGGAGCAGGTCAAGATTTTCCTTCCAGCGGTCTACGTATTCTGAAATCTCATCAAAAGTTGGTTGGCTGCCAACGTCGAGAGTGGCAAGCCGGTTGATCTGCTCCCATGTCGGTCGAGCATAAAGAATCTGTTCCGGAGTCTTGCGAATCAGCATACGATTTAAGAACCCGTTTGCTTTCTTACGCACGTATTGGATTTCATCTGCCAAAGCCGGAATCAGTTGGGTGAGCTGCTGCTGATTTTCAATAGAGTTTTCTTTAGGATATAAACCTTTCAGGGGATGATCGGCGGGATGATTTCTTAAGACTTGTGAAATAAGATCGAGGGAAGCGTATAGTTCACACAACTCTTTGATTTGTGGAAAAGAAAGATGCTTGATTTCGGAATATTTGAACTGCAAATACTCCGGTTCGTGAATTTCAATAAAACGGTTTATGAAATCATAGAGAGAGGTGTCGGAAAGCTTTGGATCATGAATGGCTTCTGCCACTTCGTTGATCCTGTTCCTACAATTAAGGAAGATTTCCGCTACATTGTCGTATCCGACTTCTTTTTGTTCCGCGCCCCCGGTACCCACTTTCGACAATCCGGCACCCATTATCTGCGTGAAAAAAGAACGTTTATCCGTCTTGTTACTGTGAAGTTCCAGACAGTGGTTTTTAAGTCCGATGCTGTTAAGGCGTGTACGTACAACGTCGAGGGCTGCCTTTTTTTCAGATACAAACAACACTTTTTTACCGCTGTAGATAGCGTCGGCTATCATATTGGATATGGTCTGTGATTTACCGGTGCCGGGAGGACCATGGAGCACAAAAGAATTGTTGGCGTGAGAGAGTGCCACTGCCTCAAGTTGTGACGAATCGTAGTCAATAGGCAGCATCAGATTCAGAGGATTCTCAGCTTCTATGCTGTGGGCATCCACGGGCTGAGGTTTCAGCTCGATGTGCTGCTCAATCATTGCTGACAGAATAGGATGCTGGGCGATTACCGACGGATTATTATGTATATCGTGCCAAAGGAGATATTTCTGAAAGATAAATACCCCGGCAAATGAATCATTCCGTACACTCCATCTACGCTCGGGTGCCAACCGCTCGTTGACTTCAGCAAGCGGTTGAGAAAAGACAGCCAAAATCCGTTCCCAATCAGGAAACCCATCATCATTATAGGGAATGGGATCGAGATCCGGCAGGGTTATGCCGAATTTCTGGCGCAACATCTCAATAAGTGTGACATTGAGCATCATCTCATCGTCTCGGAGAGTAATGCTATAGGTCAAGTCGCCTTGTCGAGCGATATTAGCCGGAATGAATATGATGGGGGAGATATGTGGTTTGTTACCCGTGACATCAAACCAACGCAAGGCACCTAAGGTGACAAAGAAAGTGTTGGCGCCATTTTCCTCAAGTCTGTTGACCGATGCTCGATACAAAGCCTTAAGTTGTTTTGGCAAGTCAATGTCAGGTCTACCCAAATGCTTTGCGAGACGACCGGATTTCAATAGCTTTATAACTTCAGCCGGCTCCAGGTCTCTCACGGGAAGTAATCCTTTACCTATACGCAGATTAAGCATAGGATTGCGCAACGAAAGATCGAGCAGTCGTCTTTCCCAACCTTCGAGCCGCGTGGAATCTATAGGAGAATGATCGAATCCAATTATTTCACCTTCTTCGATTTCATCGTCTGGAGCAGGGTCTTCGGATTCGACAGCATCAGGAGTCAATGCCTTTGTGTCGGGAGGAAGGGTCTTTTCATAGTTAAAGTCAACGCGATTTTCCGTCACGTTGGCTTCAGAGCTGCCTCCGTTATTATCCGAAATGTTAATGTCATTCATTATAGGTGCAAATTTAATAAAAATTTTTTAATAAATAGGGTTGTGCAGTGCCGAGGATAATGAGAGACATACTTTTTTAGGATAAAAAATGTTAATATAGTGTAATTA
>CAMWIF010000261.1 GCA_947174225.1 uncultured Porphyromonadaceae bacterium
GATTTCGTCTGTGGCACACGCAAAGGCTGAAATCGACAACCCAAGTGCCAAAAGTGGGATTCTCATGAGATTAGGTAGGGTTTAAGGAGTGTTTATTTCTTGCAGTGTTTGCAGGGATGGAAACGGCTTGAGCCATCGAAGCAGTGGGTACAGAGCCGCTCCTTGGGCAGTCCGATTGACTCTACGAGAGTTTCTATCGGGTTAAATTTCAAAGAGGTCAGTCCGAAGCGGCTGCGTATCTTCTCTACAAGTGTGTTGTATTCCGGAGAATTGGTAGTGGCATACTTGTCGAGGTTCTTGTTGGGATCACCCTCAAGCTCGCCGATTATGCGACGTGTGATAAGCTCCATATCGCTCTTCGATGAGGTGAAGCCGATGAAGGGACAGCTGTAGATGAGGGGAGGGCACGCAATGCGGATGTGTACCTCCTTGGCTCCGAGGTCGTAGAGATCCTGCACATTGTCGGTGAGCTGTGTGCCACGCACGATTGAGTCGTCGCAGAGAAGTGCCCGCTGGTCGTAGAGCATAGCCCCGTTAGGCACAAGTTTCATTTTAGCTACAAGATTTCGGCGACTTTGTTCGGAGGGAGTGAAGCTGCGTGGCCAGGTAGGAGTATATTTTGAGATACAGCGGCGATAGGGGACACCTTTTCCGGCGGCATATCCGAGAGCCATACCTACACCTGAATCGGGGATTCCGGCGGCGCAGTCAACTTCGTTTTCGTCGGTCTTACCCATCTCATAACCCGATTTAAAGCGCATGTCTTCTACGTTGGTGCCCTCATAGGATGAGGTCGGGAAACCATAATATACCCAGAGGAAAGAGCATATTTGCATTTCATCGCCCGCTGCTTTGAGCACCTTCACATCTTCAGGGGTGATTTCCACCACTTCTCCCGGACCGAGGTCACGATAATGCTCATAACCGAGATTATGGAAAGCCGTTGATTCTGATGCGACGGCATATCCTGAGCCGTCGTGCTTCTTCCCTAAGATTACAGGTGTGCGTCCGAGCTGGTCGCGTGCGGCGATAATGCCGTTCTCTGTCAGGATTAGAAGGGAGCAGGAGCCGTCTATACGGCTGAACATATGCTCAATACCCTCTGTGAAATTCTTACCCTTGTTGATCAGCAGGGCTATTAGCTCTGTCTGGTTCGTGCGGCCGGAACTGAGTTCTCCGAAGTGAGCGCCATCTTCGAGAAGTTCTTTTTCAAGTTGGTCGAGATTGCAGATTTTAGCCACCGTCACTATAGCGAATTTGCCGAGGTGAGAGTTGAAGACGATTGGCTGTGGATCACTGTCGCTGATTACTCCGATACCGATATTTCCCTTGAATTTAGCAAGTTCGTCTTCAAACTTGGTGCGGAAATACGTGTTTTCGATGCTGTGGATGCTGCGGCAGAAAAGATGGTCTTCAGCGTCGTAGGTCGCCATACCTGCTCTGCGCGTTCCAAGGTGCGAGTTGTAGTCAACCCCATAAAATAGTTCATTCCGGCAGGCATCCTTAGATGCTGCTCCGAAAAAACCTCCCATAGAAACTAAGTTTTGATTAATATGGATGCAAAATTACAAAAATTCTTAAAATCCCCAAAGTCGGAGATTATTTTTATAGGGCAAAAAATAATTAGGTTCAACCGTATGTTATTTATAAGTGACAGCAATCAATTTATGCGACAATAGCTTATAACATTGATGAAGAATTTGACTCAGACTTTATTATTTTTTCTTATTTCCTTATGCGGATGCACCTCTCAGGAGCCGGTGGCGCAGTCGGAATATGTGCCCGTCGCTCCCGATTACAGTAATCCGACGATGTGGGTGACATATTCTGATGATTCCGATGGTGCCGATGTATTCTACATACCCTCGACTTGGGAGTTCGACTATACGGCTCCCGACGGCAGGGTGTCGCATTATGCCGATCCTTCCCTCACACAGCATAAGGCTGATATGAAGATTGAGATTGACGGTGTGGCTGAGTATATGCTTCCCGGCAACCGTTTTTATTCACCTTTCTATCGTCACATCACTCTTGACACCTGGGCTACGCTGAATGAGGACACAATCAATCGTCGTTATAAGGATGTGGCGTTTGTGGATATAAAGAATGCCTTCGATCATTTTGTTTCTGAAAGGGAGGCTGACCGTCCCTTTATTTTAGCAGGATTCAGTCAGGGAGGCAAGTCGGTGGTAGAATTGCTGAAGACGCTTCCTGAGGATCTGCGTGAACAGATGGTGGCTGCTTATGTTATGGGATATAAGATTACTCCGGAGGATGTGGCAGTTGCACCGTGGATAAAGGGTGCTTCGGGTGCCGACGACACAGGGGTAGTGGTAAGCTATAATTCGGTGTCTGATGTGCAGTATGTCAAACCGGTGGTGGCTGCTCCTACGGTGATGTGCATAAATCCTGTGAATTGGCGCACAGACGCAACTCCCGCCGTACTCGACGACACCATCACCGTCACTCTCTCCGAGCCACACAAGGTGCTCGTGGTGGAAGGCTATGACGGCAGTTCACTTCCTAATATACTCGATATACTGAACGTAGGCGATTATCACGGAGCCGAGCCGTGGCTTTATAGCAAATGTTTGGGAGAGAATTTCAAAACCCGCATCAAAGCCTACAGAAACCGCTCCGAGAAGTAAAAGAATTGAAGATATGAATAAATAATAGAATTGAAGATATGAACGTATTGCTTAACATTATCTGGATTGTGTTCGGCGGCTTTATGATAGCCGTTGAATATGTGCTTTCGAGTGTGGCTATGATGCTTACCATTATCGGCATACCATTCGGCATACAGACATTGAAATTGGCGCAGGTGGCTCTATGGCCCTTTGGCACCGACATCTCCAACAACGGTTGGCCCTCGGGCTGCCTTGCAGGGATTATGAACGTGATTTGGTGGTTTCTCGGAGGCTTTGTGATTGCCCTCTCTCATCTTATGTGGGGCTTGATCTTCTGCATCACCGTCATAGGGATCCCCTTCGGAATGCAGCACTTCAAACTGATGATGCTCGCTCTCTTCCCCTTCGGCAAAACTATCTCCTAAAAAACAAAACCATCTCTAAAAACCAGAGCTTACACTTTCTCTTTTACGAGCTGGAGGAAATTCTCGCGATTCTCAGCCGGACCGTGGGCTGTCTGTGAGCAGTCATACCATTCGAGATTTTTCATCCCCACGGTTTCAAGCACAAGGTGGTTGAAATAATCTTTAAAGAACAGCGCGAAATTTTCTGCCGGAGCCTGCGATGTGGAGAAGATTATCGTGCGTTTGATATTGATTTTGCAGGGAATCAGTTCGCCTGTTTCGGAATACTGATAAGCTTTGCCTACGAGCATAACCTTATCGAAAAAGCCGTCGACGATTGCCGGCATCGTAGCCCACCATATAGGGAAAATCATAATAAATTCATCACTCGCCATAAGAGCATTGAGATATTTCTCAACCAATGGGTCAGCTGTCTCCCCATGGCTGTATAGGCGGAGACTTGGTGCTTCGAGAGCGGGATTGAACCCGTCAGCGTAGAGGTCGAACACACAGTATTCTTTGCCCTGCTCTTCAAGACGTAACTTCACAGTTTCGAGGATAGCGTGGTTAAAACTTTTGTCGTAGGGATGTGCGTAAAGAATTGAGATCATATTATTTTCAGAATTTGATATTTTAACCGTTACAACGATAAACACTGTATAAAAGTTTTTATCTTATATTAAGTTCTATCTCCAATAACTGTATCAATTTATATTCTTTCGTCCGAACAACGCAATAAGGCATTAAAGCGAAGCGTTGACGATTTAAGGATAGAGAGATAGTAGGTTTAATTTTTAAAGGATTTGTTATGGCTTGTTCTGTTGATTTTATAGAAGATATTTGTAAAAAACTGTTGCCGCTTGGAGACGTGCGCAGTCGTAAGATGATGGGTGATTACGTCATATATGTGAATGAAAAATGTGTCATAACCGTCTGTGACAATCTGGTATACGTCAAGAAATTACCCTGTGTTGCCGAAATGATGGCTGATGCTGAATGTGGCTCACCCTATCCCGGAGCAAAAGAAGCCTACATCCTCGATTTCTCCGATACCCGGAAGGCTTTGAAAGTGATTGAGACGCTATGGGACGCTCTTCCGTATCCGAAATCCAAAAAGAAATAGTCCACAATAATTCAGATAGGTATATTTCAATCTGTCTGACCTTAAATTGGGTGAACGATAACAAGTAGAGGATTGTCAGGATAGGTTGGAGCATAGGATGCGGAAGAAGTGAGGGAATGAACTTTTAAGTGTGGGCAGTCGTTAAAATTCTATAATGTAATTTATTTTAATGCTTGGTTTTTACTGTAGATAATGTTTATTCTATAGGACTGAGTATTAAAATATAAATGGCTCCTGTTTGTGGGTTATCCATTAAAGAGGAT
>CAMWIF010000262.1 GCA_947174225.1 uncultured Porphyromonadaceae bacterium
TTAAAAGAGGATTCTTAAAAGCAAATTGCAGTGTTAACTTGCTTGAAAAAGACTACACGCGCCTTACAGCAAAGTATAATACAGAATCTTGGTCTCAAAGCCAATATTCTTATAGAGACTGTAGCAAAAGTTCAAGGTCTAACCACCGATATTACAATTTTCTTTGTACCCGATTATTCTTTAATGCGTACATTAGAGCCCCACCTCTTCAATGTAGCAACCAGTCGAGCAAGAGAGCACACGATAATTGTTATGGATAAATATGTATTTGAGTACCCTACTTTAGATACTAATGTCCGTATTTATCTTGAAACTCTAAAAAAAGATTTTTGTGTATATGTTTCCTCAAAAATAGAAGAGAAGGGATATTTACAAAATCAAAATCGTTTTCTCTTTACGGCATTGGAAACAAAGCATCTATAATAGATTATAGAGTAAGGTAAAAACTAATACACTTTTAATGATACCTTACACATCGTAACAATTAGTCACTTATATCGTTTAGGTCAAAATACATTAAACGAGTACGTTGATTCTCATCTTGGGAGCTAAGAAATACAAAGTCGTTTTTCAGATAGAATGGGATAGCTTGGGTATAGGCATCTACGGTCAGGAAACGACATCCTGATTTATTGTCCATTACAAACAATGTGCCAATAAAATCAATGAGGAAGGTCCCAATTTGTTGTCCTTGCACAGATTTATCTATTCCTAAACGACATACCTTAATAGCCGGATAACTCTTCAAGCGTTTTTCATTGACAAACTTATGTTTTCTAAAACGATTGAACTCTGTATTAGTCGGAAAATCCTTGATTGAAATTCTGTCATTAGCTACACTGAAATAAGCAATAACCTATATTCCCGTATTTTTATTTACGAGAATATAGGTCATAGCTAACAGAGTTTTACGGTATAAGGGCGCATCGTTGATGATAAAATCATTTAAGTCCTCATCACCGCAATCGAATGTGGTAGCTGTATCGTTAAGTCCGAGTTTACGAATTCCATAGTCGGCTAATATCTCTTCCGCCGTCATAGTAAATTATTTATCAACCAGAATACTCATTGCCAACTTATAGTTGTTCAAACGTCTGCACTTCTTTTCCGCAGATTCAGTTCGAACCTCATCCATACGATCTATAAAACGACGAGCATCTTCTCCCTCCAAAACGGGAGTTTCTTTAATTGGTCGTGCCATAACTAATATCCTCTAAAATTATTTTTCACTTATTTATATTCTCTGGTTTGCGGGTACGCTCCACGCCGATGCCGAAGAGGGCGAAGTCGTAGATACAGGGGTCGTCGGGACGGAGTGTGCGGAGCACGGCAGTGAGCTGATCTACACTCTTACGGTCGTTTGACTTGCGGGTGATGAGTCCTAACTCTCTGGAGACGTTGCCTACGTGTACATCAAGAGGTATGTAGAGTTTACTTTTCGGAATGGATTTCCAAACACCTAAATCAACAATGCCGTCATCGCGCACAAACCAACGTAATGCCATATTGATACGTTTGAGGGCAGTCTGTTCCAGATGTGTGGGCAGACATTGGCTACAGGTGGCACCGTTATTCACATCACACATAATCTTCTGCATCTCGCCCACAAGTTTCCAAGCCGGTGCCTCATCCTCACCTGCCTTAATGGCGGCAGAGAACGCATCTAAGCTTCCATATTCCTTATATATTCGGTGCATACCGCGCAGGAAATACTGCAAATCCTTAGCGAAGAAGGTGCGGTGCAGATTCATTTCCGGATCCAGATCCTCATATCCCTCATCCATAACATAGGCATAAGGCTCGTTGTCCATCAGTGTCAGTATGTGGTTGGCATCACGGCAAATCATACTCCGTTTACCCCACGCGATGATAGCCGCCACCAATCCGGAAATCTCTATGTCCTGAAGTTTCTCGAAACGATGCGGAAACTGCACCGGATCCTTAGGAATGAAATTCACATTGTTTATTCTCGCGACCTCGTGATTCAGCAGGTCAACAATTTCACTATCTACTTTTATTTCCTTATCTACTTTCTCCATACCCATATATCAGCGTTAAAGATGATTATATAACAATTCTCAGCCATATATTCCTACAATAGACTAAAGTTAACATCTATTTCGCTGTAACACTGCGCGGATCACTCTCACGGTTCATACGGTCGATGGAAGTAACCACAAACTTACAACCGCTGAGGGCGTCGTCATCAAGCAAAAGACGTGTCTCAGGAGTAAGGGCTATGATGGTCTGTGAATCGTCAAGGTTAACATCCTCATCGGGGAAGAACTGGTATACCACATACTTCACGGCATCAGTTTCCTTTTCTATCCTGCCCTGAGAGGGAGCCTCCCATACCAGATAATTCTCATCACCCCTCTTCTCAACTTTCAGATTACCTACCGGAGAGGGCTTAAGCCGCTTGTCGCCATAAGCGGGAGGAAGAGCGATGGTAGACTGATGTTTAAGTGCCAGTGAATCTGCCACACCGCGTAGATTATCGGTGACCCAATAACCGTGCCACCATACATTGCCCTTCACATTTGGCAAGTCGCGGGAAAGCTTCACCTTCGTAGCAAGCTCATTCTTATCGCCCGTCTTGGGATCGGCATTGGTCATAGTGCGCTGTACATCCTGACCGATGTAGACGTCCACGCCTTCACAGTTATCATTCCACCACTGTGCAAGATGACGACTCGGCGCAGCCTTCATGTCGAGTGTCCAATAGAGCTGCGGAGCAAGGTAATCTATCCACCCCTCTTTTGCCCACAGAAGAACGTCGGCATAAAGGTCATCATAATTCTGCAACCCGGAACTTTCACTGCCTCGCGGATCACTCTTCTTGTTACGCCAAATTCCAAACGGGCTCACACCGAATCTTACCCAAGGTTTTTCGCTCTTAATCGTGCCGTATAGCTGCTCAATCAGCATATCCACATTATTGCGACGCCATTGGTTGCGGTCCATACCGTTGCCAAACTGCCAATAACTTGCATCGTCGCCGTTAAACTTCTTGCCGTTAGCAGGATATGGATAGAAATAGTCGTCGATATGTATGGCATCCACATCATAGCGGCTTACGATGTCGCGCACCACGTCGCATATGAAGTCACGGTTCTCCTTAAAGGCAGGATCGAAGAATGTCTGACCGTTGAATTTCACAAAACGGTGTGGTTCCTTATTAGCCATATGAGAAGCCGGAAGAATATCCTTTGCATTGGAAGTGACACGGTAAGGATTCAGCCAAGCGTGAAATTCCATACCACGTTTATGTGCTTGTTCTATTGCATATTCCATCGGATCCCATTCAGGCGACGGGGCTTTGCCTCGCTTACCGGTGAGCCAAGATGTCCACGGCTCCAAATCCGACTTATACATCGCGTCGGCTGTAGGACGCACCTGGAAAATCACTGCATTGCAGCCCGCATCCTGTAGTTTCTGAAACTGGTCGTCGATATAAGCCTTAGCCTGAGCGGTAGACTTATTCTGCCATTGGGTCTGACCAATGACGTGGAGCCAAGCACCACGGAACTCCCTTTTTGGGTTCTGGGCAAAGGCGACAACGCCACACATCATCACTGCCATCGCGGCAGCCAATATTTTTTTCTTATTCATTATTGTCTGTAATATCTTTTATTATCTCAACGATAAATCCTCTCCCTTATTTCCCGACTAAAGGCTATTTCTCCACCTTTTACCATAGGTCAAGGGATTAATTTTCGGATTACGAGTCCGGCAAGTGTGAGTCCGAATATAGCTGTAATATGCATCAGACTTCCGTTGGTGGATGCTTTCACAGAGTCTCCCTTTGCTTCGACATCGAGACGCGGCTCTCCCCTATTTTCAAGCAACTCGTCGCTATAGACACATTGGAACTTACGCGCAGGCCAATACCCAGCCTTTTTGAAACGCTGACGTAATGCACGCGCCAAAGGACAACCCTTCACATCCCGAAATTCCGCAACCTTAATACGAGTGGGATCTACTTTTAAAGCAGCACCCATCGAGGAGAAGAAACCGGCTTTGGTCCTTGTAGCCAAATCAATGAGAAGAGCCTTGTGTTTGAGGGAATCTATGGCATCAATTATGAAATCATAATCCTCTAAATGAAAACTCTCCGCAGTGTCCTCAGTGAACAGCTCGGCACGCGCATCAATTTCCGCGTTCGGGTTTATAAGCAAAAGATGTCGTTTGAGAGCATCTACCTTGACTTCACCAACCGTTTCGGTGGTTGCCATAAGTTGACGGTTTATGTTGCTGACGCTCACACGGTCGCTGTCAACGATGGTAAGGTGTTTGACTCCGGTGCGCACCAATGACTCGGCACACCAAGACCCCCCACCCCCGACTCCGAAAATAATACCTCTTACCTCTTCCAAGCGGCGCATAACATCCTCTCCCAGGAGCAACC
>CAMWIF010000263.1 GCA_947174225.1 uncultured Porphyromonadaceae bacterium
GGTATATGAGATGGTAGCTTCCAAATCGTCGGAAAGAATCTCTTTGGAGTAGGGAATACACACCTTCACATCGACAATAAATTCGTTGCCAACCTTATTCTCCTGTTCCCAGACACCGTGGCGGGCGTGAAAACGTAGGTTTGTGAGGGCAATCTCGTAGTCCATCATAGAATCTCTCCCTCTACGGGCACGGGAATCTTAGCTACACGACGCTGATGGCGACCCCCTTCAAATGTAGATTCGAGATATGTGTCGACAATCTTCTTGGCTTCTTCAGCTGAGATGAAACGGGCAGGGAGCACAAGGAAATTAGCATCATTATGCTGACGTGCCAAAGCTGCCAATTCAGGGAGCCAGCAAAGGGCTGCACGTATACCCTGATGTTTATTGAGTGTGATCTGCATACCCTGTCCGGAGCCGCACATGCCCACACCAAATGCACATTCACCTTTCTCAACCGCAAAAGCTGCGGGATGTCCGAAGTCGGCATAGTCGCTTGATTCAGGCGAGTGAGTGCCGAAGTCAACCACTTCATAACCTTTCTCCTGGAGATATGGTTTGATAATCTCTTTGAGTTCATAGGCGGCGTGGTCAGACGCCATTGCTATCTTTGTCATAATCCTAATTAATTGGTTAAGTTAGGGTAAATTATTGTTCTCCTTATCGGTGTTTTTCTCGCTCCTACTTTTAAAGATCTTGCTTGTGAATGCAAATCTCACGAGGAAATAATTTACAGGTATACAAATCGCTAATGCCGGGAGAAGGGCAAGAGTGGGGCCTACAATGCCTTTGAAAATTGCCACAAGACCTGTCTGCAATCCCATGTTTATGAGATGGCTGAGTGTGAAGCCAAGTCCCTTTTTTGCACTGGGGCGTGTATGGAACGTGAAATAACTGGAGAGAAAGAAGTTGGCTACAAAACTTATAGCATAGCTTATAAGTGTCGCTACGACTGCCTTGCCTCCGTTGAACACAGCGTGTACGAACACTACATAGATACCGTATTGCAACACAGTGGCGACGCCGCCAACCATAGCGAATCTCATTATTTCCGAAATGCGTCCTTCTCCGTTTATTAGCTGTTTAAGGTTCATTTGTTTGGGTTATATTCTCTTCCGTATTTTTATCGGCATTGTGTCTCGTCGGTATAGAGTTAAAGCCGCTTTACTTGGCGCTGCATCGGAATTAATTTCCCTCGGCACTATCTTGAAAGTTGATCTCTTCAGCGTTGACATCGCCGTCGATATTTACCTTTTCGACAATAGCTTCGGTGTTATTATCATTCTCCTCAGCGTTCTTCCCGAGACGAACTTGACGGTTAATCTCCTCTATATAATTAAGGAGGTCGTCTCTGCCTGTTGATTTTTCAGAAGATGTTATGAAAATGGGAGGGAGTTCCTCCCAGTGGTTGAGTAGTTCCTTTTTGTAGTCTTCCACGTGAGCCAATCCGGCGTTCGGACCGAGTTTGTCGGCCTTTGTGAAGACAATGGCAAAGGGTACCTGATTCTCACCGAGCCAACTCAGAAATTCAAGGTCTATCTTCTGTGGTTTATGGCGTATGTCGATAAGCACGAAGAGAAGGGTCATCTGTTGGCGTCCGAGGATATACTGCTCGATTATGCCTCGGAATTCCTCACGCTGTGCCTTTCCACGCTGGGCATAGCCATAGCCGGGAAGGTCGACAATATAGAAGGCTCCATCATTAATCTTGAAGTGATTGATAAGAAGGGTCTTTCCCGGTTTTTGGGAAGTCTTCGCAAGGCCTTTCCTTCTGGTGAGCATATTGATGAGGGAGGACTTCCCCACATTCGATCTTCCGATAAAGGCATATTCAGGTACATCCGTGGCAGGACATTGCTCTACCTTGGCATTGCTAATCTCATATTTGGCGTTCTTAATCTCCATAATTGCAAAATTAATAAATTTTTATAAATATACACCATAGTTTATGTAAATTTCGGATTTATGCTTTGTAATTGCTTATTCATAGATACGCAAATCAATGCAAAATACGTAGGTGTAGAAATCTTCTACTTGAATTTTTCAACCTGACGTTGGCATCTGAAGTTTCTCATAAACTTCAGTCCCTAACTTCTTTTTAAGGAAAGGAGTTGAGAAACTGAATAGGTGCTTCTGATATTATAACAATCAAATAGAGAAAAAGTGAGAATCAGAACATAAGCGCATGGAGCAGCTGCAAAGTCCTGCTTACGGCTTCCTCCTCAACTACAAAAGATAGGGTGGTGGCTGACGCCTTATGTGTGTAGCTTGCCACGTTGATGGAATCGCGATGGAGGGTGTTGAGAATGCGTGGAGCAAGACGGGTACGCTCACGCATACCTTCACCTACCACTGCCACTGTGGCAAGTCGGTCGGTCCTTTTAATATCTTTGACCGTGCCTTTAGAAAGCTCGGGGGCAAACTCAGAGGTGAGCAAGGAATACACAGTGTCGGCATCACTCCCTGCCACAGCTAAGGTCACCATCGGTTCACCGTCCTCACGAGTGGCATGAAGGAGTGTTACCCCTCTTCGTGCCAATGCATTGAGTGCTCTGGAGCGCAGTTGCTTCGACTCGCGGTGACTGATGGTGCTGAGAGAAAAAAGGGTAATACCTTTGATAGATGAGATACCTTTTATGCCGGTATTTTCATTCTCGTTATGGTCGCAGATAAGGGTGCCGGGTGCCTCCGGATTAAAAGTGTTAAGAATTTTGATAGGTATGTTCTTATGGAACACAGGATAAATCGTAGGTGGATATATCACTTTGGCTCCGAAAGAACAGAGTTCCATACTTTCGATGAAAGTCATTGTCGGCATAACACGGGCGTCAGGAATTACACGGGGGTCTGCCGACATAAAACCGTCGACATCTGTCCATATCTCGAGAAGGGTAGCGTCGAGAGCAGCTGCTATGAGGGCAGCTGTAAAGTCGCTGCCACCTCGTCCTAAATTGGTGATTATACCAGACTGCCTATCGGTGGAAATGAAGCCCGGCACAATTGCTACACCCTCTAAATCAGCAAATGCTTCACGCATAAGACGTGTAGTGAGTTTCTGATCGGCTATATTTTTTGAGAACCAGTTTTCGGTCTTGATGAATGTGAGGGAGTCGTAACGTGAAGCGCCATCAATCATAGCGGTAACAATCACCGACGACATTCTTTCGCCGAAGCTCACAATCACATCAAGTGTGTGAATGGGCAGATCGCGGAGCAAATATACACCGTCATAATTACGTCTTAACTGGCTTAAAAGATTATCTATTTGATCAAGTGTGTCGGCATGCCGGGACGCCGGTATTAACTCGTCGATTATATCGTAATGACGCTGTGCCATAGCAGTCATATCTTCACGGTAGGACTCATCACCTGAGGCAGCCTTGCGGGCAGTTGCAATAAGTCGGTCGGTGAGTCCACCCAATGCCGACACGACTACTATTATAGGTGTGGCATTAGACTCCACAATTCTTTTCACACTGCGGAGACTGTCAACGGTGCCTACCGAAGTGCCTCCAAACTTCAATACTTTCATTTTCGTGAGTATGATTTTGCGCGCCATAAGTGAGCGCATTGGCTACAAAGTTAGTGAGAATTCTGAAAACAGTCCCTATAAAACTCAAATAAAAGTCTAATTTCATTGTTATAATGAGAAAGCTGTATTGATACATATGAAGTTCTATGGAAGAGTAGACTTCTTTATCGAGAGATATGGCGTGGGTTTAAGCTGCATTTTACCTCTAAAAATAAATTATTAATCTATAAAATATGGATATGGACATCAATAAATTCTTATACAATCATAAATATACATCGGATCTTAAGCGTGGAAGCCTGTTGATTGCCGAACCGCTAATGCAGGAAGACATTTTTAGTCGGTCAGTAGTTCTAATTCTTGATAAAGATAGGGATCAGGGACATTTAGGTCTTGTGCTTAACAAACCTACTAATTTAGACCTTGGCGACCTTATACCGGAATTGGAGTTGGAGCGCACTGTGCCGGTCTTTAGCGGCGGCCCGGTGGATCATTCACGTCTTTTTATGCTGCATACACTGGGAGAACTCTTTGAAGGTTCCACGGAACTGATACCCGGTATATATGTAGGAGGCAGTATTGAAGACATAGCGGCTTATTTAGCCGATGGGGGAGAGGTAGACGGGAAAATAAGGTTTTTCTTGGGTTACAGTGGATGGACAAGCGGTCAGTTGCTTGGAGAAATCAACCGGAATGTGTGGGCAGTTGCGGATGCTGAACCGGATGCCGAGAGGCTTTTAGAGGGCAGGGGCAATTCTTACTGGCGACATGAGGTTGAACGTTTAGGCAACGACTACCGAAGCTGGCTGGTGGTGCCTCAGCATCCATCATTAAATTGATTTGGTATAAACAAGCATATCGCTGAAACC